>JBDRDE010000178.1:0-2791 GCA_043821065.1 Candidatus Omnitrophota bacterium | reverse complement strand
GCGATCTTTACCGCGCTATCCCCCACCACTTCGCCTTTTAATAGGAAGGCTATCTCTTTTACGCTTCTGGCCATAGTATTATCCGAACTTATAGACCTTTTTTATCTTCTCTATCACATGCCAGGTACACTTTAGTCCTTTAGGAAATGTGACGAGATCTCCTTTGTTTATCTCGACCTCACCCGAAGAGGTCTTTACCTTCACCTTACCCTCAAATACATACGCGGTCTCTATGTCATCGTACTCCCAGTCAAAGGTGCTGGGTTCACATTCCCATGGACTCCACTTGTCTATATCGAGCGTCTTTAGTTTCTCCGGGGCGGGTTTCTCTATCTTGATCTCTGACATGGCGTACTCCTCCTTATTTGTTATAATTATATTATAATAAAACGACCGGTGTGTCAACTAAATATGGGAATTGTCCTCGGGAAGGTCTTTGAGGAGCGTTTCGGGGAAGCCTATGTTCTTTACTATGATATCGCCTGTATATTGGGGCCCATCTTCCTTGTAGAAGCCGTTCTTCGGCAGGCCGAAGGTGATAGTGGTATCAGCCTTTACGCACTCTCCTGCGCGGACTCCTGTGGTGGCATCCAGTCCTGAGGGGACGTCTATCGCAAGTATCTTCGCGCCGCTCTTATTTATAGAAGCTATCAGGCTGCTTACAAATTCATCCGGTCTTCCCTTGAACCCCGTGCCGAATATTGCGTCTATTATAAGCTTGTAGTCTTTTCGAAGCGCGGGAGCCTCCCCGCTCATTACAAGGGGCGTGATATTGGCGCCCATCTTCTTTAAAGCGGCCAAGTTGATAGCCGGGTCGCCCCTGAGCTCATCTTCTGCGCAGAGAAGGAAGGTGTCGACTTCGAACCTCTCTTCGATAAGCTTGCGCGAGACTACGAAACCGTCACCGCCGTTATTTCCCTTGCCGCAGAATACCGCGACTCTCATCGATCCACCCCCGCCTTTTAAAATACCCATGGCGCAGGAGGCGGCCGCCTCCCCCGCATTTTCCATTAGTTCTATGCTATGTATATTGAAACGTTCCTGCGCGAGCTTATCGATAAGCTGCATCTGGCGTGAGGTGGCGGACTTGGGTTTTGCCTTGCTTCTCCCGTGGTGTTTATCCGCCATTTCCCGTTTCTTTGTCTTTGATAAGCTTCTTCAGATCTAAGGCCATATCGTTCATCGCGTTCGCGATGCGCCCAAGCTCATCATATTTTCTTAAGTCTATGTGGATATCGAAATTGCCTTTGCCTATCTCTCTGAGGGTCCTCTCAATCCTGTGCGCCGGGCCCGCTATTCTATGGGATAGCATCAACCCGAAAAGCGCTAATACGGGCACAAGGAATAGGAGCCTGTAGGCTATTATGAGATTTACCTGCTTTATGGTGACGACGAGCCTCCCCTGGGGATAGACATGCGCCAGTTTTTCACCCAGCAAAGATATAGACGAGTAATATGTCGTAAATATACAGATAGCGGATGAGATGAATAATGTTAAGAGTATGATCCCGGCATATCTTATCTGAAAACCAGGCTCGATGAAGTATCTTCTTCTCCTGACCATTTGGCCCTCCCCATAGTAAGCTAAACTTATTTAAAAATGTTTATTTTTCTTCTTACGGTAACCAACCTCTCTTTATTCTGCTTAAGAGAGTTTATGGCATCCTTAAGAGGTGTATAGCGTATATATTCCTTGTCTATAGCTACTATATTATCTTTTAATTTTATACCGCTTTTTTGCGAGCTGCCATCTGTCGGAAGATGTTCGACGAATACACCCTCCCACCTCATCTCCAGCTCGGCGTCAAAATCGGCATCAGCTGGGATGGCCAGGTTTCTCTGTATGGTTACTGTTACCATTGACTCATCAGGGTTGTCGATCAGATCATAGAGGTCCTCGAGAGACAGATAGTCGCAGGGCTTGGACCAGACCGCTATCAGCGCGTCCCCCCTGCGCAATCCGCCCTTTGCAAAAGGCGAATCCGCGCTGAGTGTTTTTACATAGTATCTTCCATCTTTTTCAAAGACGTCTATCCCGAGCCCTCTATGCAGCGTATCGTCTCTTCCGGTTTTTTTGAGGATAGTGGGCGGAGCGTATCCAGAGAGGTTGTCGTTCTTTGTCTCCATAAGCTCTCTTTTGCGGAGCTCAGGCGCGGCGCTTATCTTTTTTTCAGATTCGTAGATCTTGTCCTTGAGTGAGGTTATTTCGGGGTTTTCCTCCCGGGCCATATGGTAATATTTAAGAGCGGTCTTGTAGTGGCCTTTGTCAAAGGCGTCATCTCCGAGGCTTATCAGATTGTCCGCCCGCTCGTCATACTCTATGTCGGTTATATCCTCCCTCATTATCTCTTCTTCACCGTCTACGGTTGAGAAGAGCACGCGGTCCACATACTCTTCAATGACTATCCCTTTCAGGGACTCCTTATCTTTCAGGTGTAGCGTGTCGGCGCAAGACTCGCCGCAGACAAAGGCGGCCACAGCTATGAATAAAGCGGTTTTTTGGGAAAGCGATAGCATCTTAACCTCTTCTTTTTATGGTGAGGCCGTTCAGTGAGGCGTACCTTCTCAACGCCTTTTTTAGCAGGGCCCCGGAGCCTCTGTACTCTATCTTATTTAAGGCGTCTTTTGGTGAAAACCACCTAGCGTCTTCTATCTCAGACTCTTGGGCCTTGAGCCGTTCCTGGTTCGTTTCGCAGAGATAGAGAAAGACGGTCTTGTTTATCGGACGGCCTTTCAGCTTGTAAAAATACCTAGTCTCTCCTATCTTTTCTATAATAACGGCATCATCGAT
>JBDRDE010000177.1:0-3017 GCA_043821065.1 Candidatus Omnitrophota bacterium | reverse complement strand
AGATAGAACTTCGACATTATGTATTCGCGAAGTTCCTTCTGATCTGTACCAGTATATTTTTTCTTCCAGACCCTTACCGATGTGCCTTTGGCCACATCTTTAGTGACATTCTCTCTTGAGAGCCTGTACTCATCCTCCCCTTCTACTTTCATAATTGTAATGCGGTACCCTGACTTACCATTAGTCGAGGTCGTCCACTGCACATAGTCTCCTTCTTCCTCCAATTCACCGAGCGACTGGAATGCGCCAATGCCGAAACGCCCCATCTTCACGATCTCAGGCGGCATGAGGCTATCGACAGCATTGGATATAAGCTCGGCTACAGACTGGCGCTGGTAGGGTCCCTGCTGGTGTATCAATGGGCCGATGCGCCACGATTCACCTGTATATCCGGCGACTCCATCGGCAAGCTCTCCGTCTTCTGCGAGGAGCTTTTTGTAATCGCCGGGCTTCTTTCTCTCTTTTACACTCTGATCGAAAAATCCTATGGCCCTTGATAAGTCGACTCCGCCAGACCCATTAATTACCATTGCGGTGGAAGTGCTGGCAAGCTCGGTTTCTCTTATGGCCTTTACGTTGGCATCTGCTTTATCAAATACAGCCGTCAGGCGGCGCGCTCTGTCCTCATAGATCCGGCTCAAGATCAGCATCTCGCTCATTACAGTAGCAAGCGACCGCTTGCGCAGGACCCTTCTCATCCTGATAGAGATATCCGCCTCTTGCTTGCGCGTATCAGCCACGCTCAGCTGTGTGCGGTATGGATCGGCAAAATCATAGAGGGCGATCTTGTCTTTTGCGGGGTCAACACGCCACTGGCGGCCACCTTCTACATGGATCTTGATCCAGATATGGCGCCCTCCATAATCTCTGCGCCCCCTCCTGAGTTCGCTCAATATTCCAAGATCCTGCAATATATACTGCATAAGCGGGGCTATATGTCTGCATACCATATAACGATGACCATGAAAAAGCGATCCTTTCATGATATCACCTATCCGTATCACACGCCCCTTGTTGCTTGAGTTCGAGAGAAAAGCTTTGAAAGCAGTATCTGCGGCTTCGCTTACATCAAAGTCACTACGCAGAAGTTCTATAAGCACATATACGGCGATGAGGATACTTCTTTCTTCATCTTTTATTGTGAGATTGAACTTTCGCTCAAGCGCGTCGATCTTCTTTTCCGCCTCTTGTCTCATCGGTACACTCTGTATGGCATCTCTAGCGCGCTCGAGATACAGTTTGAGTGTGGGGTCAGATTCTTTATCAAAGAGAATATTCTCTCGTGTATCCCAGCGATCGCCCGACCTATGGCGGCTTGTAGCACTATAGATATAACCATCTCGCACGATCCCAAGGCCCAGCATCGGATCGGCATCTGTATCGTTTGTAGTGTTCTCCTCATCGATATAATTAGGCTCGATTGGTTCGTCTTCTTCGAGTTTCGCACTATGCGCTTCGGCAGTATGAACCGCCATGGCGTCCTGAGCCTTTCTGTACCACCTCCCGTATTCATTAAGCGCGACTTTGGCTTCACGCTTTTCATCCAGCGCCTTAGAAAGCCTTTGGAGGATTTTCTTCTCTTTTCTATCCTCAATCTTTTGCGGCTCGATACGCCCAGCTTTGAACCATCCCCATATCCTGTCTACTAGCACATAAGTCGCGGATGATGCAAGTACTACGCATCCCGCCATCCAAGATAATATAAAAAGTGCTGGATCCCCTGCTTGAAGAACGATACCGCTAGAAATGTAGACCCAAAACATGGCTACTGCCGTAAGACCGGTAATCATGGAAGCGGCCAGTGCTTTACCGCCAACAGACACATCTTTGCCTCGTGGAAGCCTTTTTACCAGAACATACGCGCTCCAGACAACGAATGGAACCGCGACTACATTCAATAGTATTCCGGCGATATGCCACCCACTCAGGCCTGAAAGCAACGCTATTTCCGCTATCGCCGGCACCGCCGCAATCCCACTCGAGAAAAGAGTCACGGAACCGCGAGTTATTGAACCGCTTTTCTCGCTTCTATCTCCTTGCCCTGTATCGCTTTGCGGATCCGGCTGTGTATAATCGGCGGTCGAGGTGCCGGCGGAACCGGCATCTTGAGTACTGTATGGGGAACCGTTTTTGTCAGTCCTAACTTGTTTTGATTGTTTGAGTTGTGACAGTGGCTGTGTATCATCTGCGCTGGGAGCTAGGGCTTGGCGCACCATCTCCGACATCTTGCCGCTCTCAAGGGCCCGTATCCTATCGAATGTGTCGCTGTCAAAGCCATAGGCGAGGGTATTTATGGTAAAGCATAAAATAAGAGAGCATGCCACGATCTTGCAGAGCATGCTCTGCTTGAAGCTCCATGAACTTCTACCTTTAAAATTTCTCCCATCACGTTGGCGAAAATCCCCCGAAGCGGAATTCTCTACAGACCTTACCCCTACCTTCGGATCTATAGAATTCCGCTGAGGGGGGTTATATGATATTAGGCTTATAATTTGGTTGTTTTTGATGCTTTTCATATATGGCCTTATATTTGCACTAAGAACTTTATATATGCTTATAATAAGTATACCATATAATATATATAGTACAAATGCATAATCTGGCTTTTTGAATGGTTAATTTTAGGCTGAGGATGTATGATAAAATTTTGTAAGATGATGTGATATAATATGTTATATCTATAAGATGCGCCGCTGAATTCCTAGATTGCTTCGCGCCGCTAAGTAGCTTGGTTTAGCGCACACTAAAGTGTGCGCTACGGGGTATTGGTCGGCGGTCGCAATGACGGGGAGGATTACCAGGTTATCCAGTGAAGCGGTGGGTGACGTCGGCCCATTTGCCCTGGGCCTTTATGATAAGGTCGCAGACTTCGCGCACGGCGCCGCGGCCGCCCTCTCTTCTTGTAATATAGTGGGCCACTTCTTTTGCCTCATCTACGGCGTTAGGCACGCTTACGGCGAACCCTACCCTCTTTAAGACGGGCATGTCAATGAGATCGTCCCCGATAAAACATACCT
>JBDRDE010000176.1:0-3957 GCA_043821065.1 Candidatus Omnitrophota bacterium | reverse complement strand
GATCGGCAAAAGGCATCTCCCCCAATACGCTCGATATGACAACCCGTGTCGATGTCCCCACCCCTTGCCTCTTCTTAGCCTTGTGCGGCTCTATGATCTCAAACTCCTCTATATTAAGAAAAGGCGATATAGTCTCAACGCGCTTAATAAAACGGACTGTCTCTTTATAAGAGGCGTCAAACTTCATCTCCACAAATATGCGGGAATATTCATCCCCATCATCGATCCTCTGTCTTATCGAGTCAAGTCTCAAGTCTTTGGCAAGCCGCGCGAGTTCTCCGACAAGCCGTGAAGTCGTACTTTTAGAGGGTAATTTCTTTTCTATATCCTGTATCTCATCAAGAAGAAGCGCGCACTGCTTATTCAGACCCTTTACCCGCTCTTCCTTGGCCAATATCTCCGGGGCATCCGACTCCACTTCATGAATACGTGTCTCTAGCCTCTCCGCCTGCTGCTTATATCTCCTCGCCGTCAGCAAAAAGGGTTTATAAAGGCTATGATAATAAACGCTTCCCGCGATGGCCCCGATAAACATGAGGGCGAGGATCCTCTCTCTCTTTCCAAGCCCTTTATAGAATCCTATGAGTTGATTCACGTATCGATCTCCGCTGTTATCTCAAAGGTAAACATGTTGCTGAGCGCGTCTTTCTGAGTGTATTTGAAATGGGCATTTTTAAATTCCCGGGTAGTCCTCAGATCCTCGACAAGCCGTAATATCATCGTGACATCGATCGCGGAGCACTTTAAGACAAAATTGTCCTCAGTATATTTTAACTCATTTACCCATATCTCTTGTGGCAGGAGCGACCCGAGAGAACTCAATACCGAAGAGAAGTCGATCCTGTCCCTGACTCCCCCTTTTAAAAGAGCGAGTTGCGCCCGAAGCAGCTCCGCCTTACCTATAAGATCGGCTTCCTCTTTTACGAGAGTGACCTGCCTCTCTTCCGAGTGCGAACTGTCGATCCTGGCCCTTTTAAATTCAGTTGTCAAAAAATCGATCCTTGACTTGTAATAACCTGCCCGCCATATATCCTTTCCGAGGAGGGCTATCGCCGCCACGATCACTACCACACCCGCCTTTACCAGCGGGTATTTGAGAAACTCATTTATCGCATTGAATATCCCTTTCTCCTTTTCTGGTATAAAGCTCGCCCTCGCGGATTCATCAAGTTTACCCCCCAAAGAGAGCGCGGTACATACGGCAAAACCTGCTAGATCTTTCGACAAAACATCTTTATGCCCCCCCATGCTGTCGCACACCCTGAAAAAATTAAAGGGATTGAACCGATCTACGGGAACTCCTAATTTGACGCTCAAAAACCTGTCGAGCTCTTTAAGATTAGAGCCGCCTCCCGAGAGGATGACCTTCCCGAACTTTGTTATCTGCGATTGGGTTAATTGGAATGAAAAGTACTTAAACGCGTGCTCTATATCGATCACCAGGCTCTCAAGAAGCGATGCCAGCGCGCGATATGTCAATTTTGATTTATCGCTAGGCTGTGCGGTCAGGCCTTCTAACCCCTCAGACCACGATTTGAAACCATATTCTGTCTTCAGTTTTTCGGCCTCATCTTCCGGAACACTGTATTGCTTCGATATCGCTTTCGTCATCTGTTTCGATGTTATGGCTGTCTTTCTGACAAAAACCGGGGTGCGGTCTTTTTCTATGACAATAAAACTCTCCTCAGCGCCTATATGGACATATAGGATTGGTCCTTCCTCGCGCGCCTCTTTTTTGTAGAATCCGCCCAAGTTTACCATACTGAACTGCGGGATCTCTATGCTGACCGGATCGAATCCCGCATCGGCCAATAAAGAGATCCTCTTGACGATAGAAGCGTTCGGGACACACGCTGCTATTATCCTCTGCTGAGAAGCGTCCGGAATACCCTTTATCACTTCCCATTTTTTATATCTGAATGTAATATCGTCCTTTCCCAGGCCAAATGGCTTCTGTTGAGAAACCTTATACTGTATCGCCAGTCTCAACTCCTCTTCCGGCATAGAGGGAAAGGCCATATCATAGATCATGACATCATTCGCGGAAATGTTTACCGTGCACTGAACAGAGAGCCTGTTGCGCCTCGCTATATTTATCAGGGCATTCTTGACAGCCTGTATCTGATCGCTTCCGGCAGAAGGCGGACCGTATACCTCTCTATCCATCCTGATGATCTCTAATACACCCTTGTCGTTCTCGCCTAAGCAGACGGCTTTTACGCGTGTACTTCCTATGTCTAAAGCCACGGGAAGGAGTTTAATATTCGCGGGAATCTCCTTAAAGACAGAGGCAGGCCTGACCTTGGGAGTCTTTTTATAATATGTGAAGATAGCGGAGATAGGCCTCCTGCGCGGATTCGGCCTATTAAAGATATCCTTTACGATATCTTTATCTTCAGGCTTCTGGGGCAGACTGTCTGGACTCTTCTGGTTCTCCATATTCACCTGTATCTTTTTGATCTTTTTGACCGGTCTCTTTAGCCATTTCGGGTCTCGTCAGCGCGACAACCTCATTTTTCAGGCCCTCGTAGTCTTTTGCCCCGGTTGAGTTGGGAGCGTAATCGAATATCGACTTTTTGTAGGCTGGGGCCTCGGCGAGCAATATATTCATCCTTATTATCGACTGAAAAACTTTATCCCCGAAATACTCCTTTATCTGCGACAGGATTGCCTTGTTTATCCTCGTTCTTCCATCAAATATAGTGGGCAGCATGCCCAAGATCCTGAGGTTTGAATTGAGCCTCTCCTGCACGATCTTTACGGTCGAAAAAAGCTCCCTCATACCTTCCAGCGCGAAATAGTGCGACTGGATCGGTATGAGGACAAGGTTCGCCGCCACGAGGCCGTTTACCGTAAGGAGGTTTAGGCATGGTGAGCAGTCGGCTATTATGTAGTCGTAGCTCTTCTTGCCGGTATTTATCATCTTGTAGAGCGCGTTTCTCAGTAACCCCCCCTGCCTAATAAATCGGCTATCTCAAGCTGCGCGCCGCTTAATGAAGATATGGCCGGTGCTATGTCAAGGTTTTCAGCGTATGTCCGCTTTATGATCTTCTCCATATCGGCGTTTTTGACTATCACGTCATAAATGGAACGCTCCAGGGCGTCCACATCTATCCCCAGTCCAAGGGAGGCATTTGCCTGTGAATCCAGATCCACCAACAAGACTGAAAAACCGTCCTTGGCCAGACCGGCGGCGAGATTTATCGCGGTGGTCGTCTTCCCGCAGCCACCCTTCTGATTGGCTATCGTTATAATGGACGTCTTCTCTGTGGTGTTGTTAGGAGTGAAATAGGCGGGGTTGATCTTATCGATGACATCTTCATAAGGATGTTTTCTCTTTTCGCGCTTGAGAAACAATGGCTTTATATCTTCAAACATGGTATCCCCCTTTATATAGTGTATCCCTTCTCAAACTTCTGCTGGATCAGTCTGAGAGAGTAACCTTCGCTTCTTAGCAGCTGAATTTTATCGAATATAGCCGTGGTCGCCCTCGTATCATATAACCTAATATTACCCCTGCGCCGCGCGATCTTAAAAAGACCCATATTCGTGTAGTAATTAACGGTCGCGGGTGAGACGCCAAGCGCTTTAGCGAGTTTCTGCGTAGGTACCAAGTTCTCTTGGAGCTCCATCTAAACCCCCTTTGTTTAAAAAATGTACCTGTTAACAGGCATTAATAGCTGAATTCAGTAAGTTTACACTACTTTTGCCGGAAAGTCAAATCTCAGAGAATACTTATTAACATGTGTTAACATCTACTTTATAAATTACGTAACACTTTTATCTATAAATAGCAGCGGTGATGGCAGCGGGGTATTGAAGACAGGAAAAGGTATTACATTACAGGCAAAAGAGACTTACCTGTTAGGTATGTGTCTATGTGGTGCGCGGTCTTTCTGCCCTCTGATATGGCCCAGACTATCAGGGACTGACCCCGTCTCATATCTCCAGCGGCAA
>JBDRDE010000175.1:0-9339 GCA_043821065.1 Candidatus Omnitrophota bacterium | reverse complement strand
GGCCTATCGCTTATATACTTGCGTAGCATCTGCGGATCGGCCGCTCTCGGTGTCTTTGCCCGTGTTAGGAGGACGCGGTGCGCCTGCGCGGAAAGGACCTTGCAGACGCTCCCTATCTCTTTATCGCTTGATATACCAAGGATCAGGGTAAAAGCCCTTTCGCCAAAGCACCTCTTCATCCCGCCAATCAATACCTTGGCGCTCGCCTCGTTCTGGGCGCCGTCTAAGACTATGAACGGATCTCTACCGACGATCTCCATCCTGCCAGGCCACTCTGTGTTCGCTATACCTCTTCTGACGGCGTCATGAGAGCTATGAGCGCCGCTCTCACCAAACGCCTCAACTGCGCCTATCGCGGTCGCGGCATTGACTACCTGATGAACGCCCATGAGGCCTGTTTCGAGATCCCGATATTCCCTCAAGGGGGTCCGGACGTTAAAATACTCCCTCTCTCTTTCAAATCCGGTACTATCCGCAATGATGTCGCGCCCTACGAGATAGAATCTACAGTCCGCCTGAACACAAGCCTCTTTTACCGCATCCAGGGCCTCGGCCTCTTGCGGGCCGGATACACAGACTGATCCTCTCTTTATTATGCCCGCCTTCTCGCGGGCTATCTGGTAAAGCGTCGAGCCCAGTATGCGCGTGTGTTCGAGGCTTATCGGGGTTATGACAGAGACCGCGCTCTGGGCCGTATTTGTCGCGTCGAGCCTTCCGCCGAGCCCTGTCTCAATTACGGACACATCCACACCTCTCTCTTTAAAGTATAAGAAGGCTACGGCCGTATATATCTCGAAAAAAGATAGCCCCTCGTCTCTGAACTCCTCAAAATGCGGTTTCGCTCTGGTGATGATGCGCGCTAAGGCCTCTTCATCTATCATGCGGCCGTTTATCGTTATCCTTTCGCGAAAAGATACAAGGTGAGGTGAGGTGTAAAGCCCTGCGTTCAGGCCCGATTCTTTCAATATCGACGCTATAAAAGCTGCCGTCGACCCCTTGCCTTTTGTGCCGGCTATGTGGATGGTCCTTATCCCTTTTTGTGGGTCTCCGAGAGAAGATAATAGGCGTTCTGTCCTTTGGATCCTAAAATCCTTGCCATAACGCTCTACGGCCGCCTTCTCGTAGTCTATAAATGAATCTAGGTATTTTAAGGTCTCTCTATATGTCATGCTCGTTTTATAGCATGCTTAGCACATAGCCAGTGGCATATAGAAGAAAGTAATTTTTTAAACTATACGCTAAACGCTATACGCTATACGCTAATGTTTAAAGTGCCTGACTCCTGTAAATACCATGCTGATCCCGAACCCATCGGCCGCTCTTATGACATCTTCGTCCTTTATAGAGCCTCCGGGCTGTATGATCGCGGTGATACCCGCGGTCGCGGCCATCTCTATGCTATCAGGCTTTGGAAAGAAGGCGTCACTTGCGAGCGTGGCGCCTTTAGACCTGGGCCCGGATTTTCTCGACGCGATAATAACTGAGTCGACCCTCGACATCTGCCCCGCGCCTATACCCACGGTCTTGGTGCCCTGGCAGAAGACTATGGCGTTTGATTTAACATGCTTGCAGATGTTCCAACCGAAGAGGAGCGATTCGATCTCGTCTTTGGTGGGCTTGGCCTTCGTGACCGTCTTTAGCATATTGGGCCGTATCCTGGCCACATCCCTATCTTGGATAAGGAGGCCTCCTACAACCTTCTTGTAGTCTTTGTCAAACTTGTCGAACGTCGAATTGAAATTGGGAACCTCCATAAGCCTCAGGTTCTTCTTCCTGGAGAAGAGCGCCAGCGCTTCCTTTGAAAATTTAGGAGCTATTATACACTCAACAAAATCGGCTTCTTTCATTACGGTCTCGGCGGTCTTGGCGTCAATCGGCCTATTAAAACCGACTATACTTCCGAATGCGCTCACCCTGTCGCAATCGAGCGCGTCGAGGTATGCCTGGCTCAAGTCCTTGGCAGTAGCGGCCCCGCAGGGGTTCGTGTGTTTGATAACGCTTGCCGCGGGCTTCTCAAACCCTTTTACGATCTCCAGGGCCGTATCGAGATCGATTATATTGTTGAAAGAGAGTTCTTTTCCCTGGAGCTGCACGGCATTAGAGACGGACGGCTCGGTCACGCTCTCGTCTTTGAAGAATGCGGCCTTCTGGTGCGGGTTTTCGCCGTAGCGCAGGTCCTGGGCTTTCTTGAAACTCACCGATATGGAATCCGGAAAAGGCTTGGAGTCTTTGGTGAGCTGTTTCTTCAGGTATTCGTTTATCATGTTGTCATACTGCGATGTCTGCTCGAAGACATCCATGGCCAGTATCTCGAGCATCTTGTCGCTTAAGGATCCCTCGCTGGCCTTAAGTTCGTCAAGCACATCTTTATATCTATCCGAGCTGCACACAACCGCCACAGACCTGAAGTTCTTCGCCGCCGACCTGAGCATAGAGGGGCCGCCGATATCTATATTCTCTATCGCCTCCTCAAATTCCACTCCCGGCTTATCTATTGTCTTTTTGAAAGGGTAGAGATTGACGACCACCATATCGATAAGGTCTATCCCGTGTTTTTTGACTTGATCCATATGGTCGCTCTTGTCTCTCAAGGCCAGAAGCGCGCCGTGGATCTTTGGATGGAGTGTTTTGACTCTGCCGCCGAGCATCTCGGGAAATCCGGTATAACTCGACACATCTTTTACCGGTATACCCAGAGAGGCTATCCTCTTGGCGGTGCCGCCTGTTGACAATATCTCCGCGCCTATCTCATGGAGCCCCTTAGCAAATTCATCCAGGCCCTTCTTGTCTGATACGCTTATCAATACCCTTTTAATCTTCAACATGTAATCCCCCGTTTTTTAGCGTTTAGCGTAGAGCGCATAGCGTATAGGAAAAGAAAAACAGTTATTTTTTTTAACTATACGCTAAACGCTATTCGCTATACGCTAATACAAATGTTTTACTCTCTACTTCTTCGCTTTCCCTTGATTCGCCACTGCTTCCATGGCTTTCTTAACCGCTTCGGGATCACCCAGATAATAACTCTTTATAGGCTTCAAGTTGTCGTCAAGCTCGTAGACCAACGGCAGCCCTGTAGGGATGTTAAGGCTCACTATCTCCCCATCAGAAATATTATCGAGATACTTTACCAGCGCCCTAAGGCTGTTGCCATGGGCGGCTATAATGACCTTCTTGCCCGATCTTACGACCGGGGCTATTGTGTCACGCCAATACGGAAGAAATCTGTCTACTGTATCCTTAAGGCACTCTGTCAGGGGAAGTTCTTTCTTATCAAGCCCCTTGTAACGCGGGTCATTCCCGGGGTGCCTGGGATCTGACTCCTCCAGAACCGGCGGCGGGGTATCATAGCTGCGCCTCCACACCAAGACCTGTTTGTCGCCGAATTTAGCAGCTGTCTCGGACTTGTTCAGGCCCTGGAGCGCGCCGTAGTGGCGCTCGTTCAAGCGCCATGAATTATACACCGGTATCCACATAAGGTCCATCTTGTCGAGGGTTATCCATAGTGTGCGCACCGCCCTCTTGAGAACAGATGTATATGCGACATCGAAAGTGAATCCTTCCTCCTTCAGGACCTCTCCTGCCTTATTAGCCTCGCTTATCCCCTTTTCCGAAAGGTCGACATCCGTCCATCCGGTAAACCTATTCTCCTTGTTCCAGACACTCTCACCATGCCGCAAAAGCACCAATTTATACATTGTTATACCTCTTTAATGAGCACATGACATAAGTGCGAATTAATTCCGCCGTGTTTACGAGGCGGAACATGTTATCATAACCTATTTATATTAGGTCCATATTATATCATAAGAACTTTCTCCCCGCAATCCCCACCTGGTATACGGTGATTTACATGGCCAAAAAAATGCACAATGCGTCTTCATAAGTGCTTATAAGCAAAGGGTTAAAAATCGTGGGAGACGTCCCCGGTAAACACTTTATTTGGAGTGGCGGCGTCGGGAAGCAAGAAGCACTGTGTCCTTGAGCTCTTCGACGCTTTTGGCCTGGAGCCAATTCGCGTCAAAGCTCTTCGTCTCCGTTATCTGGGCTATCGAGGCGAGAGCGCGCAGGTGAAAATTCCTCTCGTCGCGCGTACCGGCGAGGACGAATACCGCGTAGACCGGAGGCAGGGATTTGTCGAAGATTATGCCATCTTTACACCTGATAAGGAGTATCTCGAACTTCTTCTTACCTTCTATGATTATATGCGGTATTGCCAACCCCGGCCTGAGCGCGGTCGTCGTCTCTTTCTCCCGCTCCAGCATTATGTCGAATAGTTTTCGCGGATCGATATCCAGCCTCTCGGATAAGCTCTCCGCCGTTTTTTCCAAAAAATTCCGCAGCGAGAGCGGGCCTGATAAGTCGAGAACCGCGCATGAGTTGATAAGCCTGTCAAACCTGTCCTCAATGATCTCGTCGCGCTCTCTTAAGATATCCTTGAGCTCGCTTTCGAGCGTATAGCTCGTCAACTCTTTGTTTGTAATCCTCTCGACGATATGAACGAGCGCAAACTCTTTCTTGACTACGCTGTGAACGAATCCAAAATACCACGCGAGCGCCACGGCTATTATGGCGCTGACTATCGCGTAAACCTCGATCCCCATCTCCGCCAAAAGCAGCACACACGCGATAACGCCCAGTATCTGCATCCATGGATATAGAGGTGAGACGAACTTCGGCCTGTAATTCTGTATCTTCGATTCGCGCATTATTATGACCGCTATATTGGCCAGCATAAAAAGTATTATAAGAAATGCCGAGGCCACCTTCACAAGAAGCTCCAGATCAAGAAAGATTATCGCGGCGGCTATAAAACACCCTGTCAGCAGCACAGCTAAGTGCGGGGTGCCGAACCTTTTGCTCACCACTGATAAGGGCCCGGGAAGTATCTTGTCCCTGGCCATGGCTACGGGATACCTCGAGGCCGACATGATCCCCGCGTTGGCCGTAGAGACGAAGGCGAGTATCGCGCCTATCGCCATTATGCCGCTGCCTACTGGGCCCATAAACGCGTGCGCGCCTTCGGATATTGGAGTCAATGAAGAACTCAGCTTGTCTCCGTCCAACACGCCTGTCGTAACGAAGACAACAAGCGCGTAGAATAACCCTACCACTATTATGGAGAGGATCATCCCCAAGGGTATGTTCCTGCCGGGTTTCTTAACCTCTTCGGCGACGCTCGCGATCTTTGTCAACCCGCCGTATGATATAAAGACAAATCCCGCCGTGGCAAATACGCTTAAAGGGCCTAGAGGAGCGAACGGGACAAACCTGGTGATCACTACTGAGGGGAAGCCGTAAAATATGTAAAACGAGAGCGTGCCCAACAGGCCGAATACGAGGAACCTCTGGAAGATGCTCGCCTCCTTAACGCCCAATATATTAAGCAGGACGAACAAGGCACAGAAAAATAGAGCGATAACCGTTATGGGTATATCCGTGACGATAGAGGTGTAGGCGCTCATGCCTATCAAGGCGAACGCGCTCTTAAGGCTGAGCGAAAACCAGCTCGCCAGCCCCCCTATGGTCCCTACCGCGAAACCCATGCTCCTTGTTATGAAGAAATAATCCCCTCCGGCGCGCGGCATCGCGGTGGTCAACTCGGCCTTGCTGAACATCGCCGGAACCGCGAGAAAGCTGGCTATAAGGTATGAGATAAATAATGAGGGGCCTGTCTTGGCGAACGCCAGGCCGGGCAGTATGAAGAGGCCGGAGCTTATCATAGCTCCCGAGGCTATGCAAAAGACATCTAAGAGGCCTAGTCTCTTCTTAAGTATGTTATCCACTCGCGTGCTCTATCCGCACTTAGAATGGCCGCAGGCGCGGCAGACTTGGCAGCCTTCTATATGCCGCAGCGCGCCGCCACAGTCCGGACATACCCCCACAACGTTTCCGAGCTTTAAGGAGTTCTTTCCGGAGTAATTATCGAAACCTTCGACACGGTTGCTGCTATTGACCTCTACTTTAATCTCTGCTTTAACCTTTTCTTTAACCTCTATCTTCTTCTCACAGAGACATTTTTCAATAACTCTCGCTATAGCATCTGAGCAGGAGAATATCCTTCCGCCCTTCTCCCAGCTCGGAGAGGGGCATCTTATGCCTCTGAGCTGATCCGCTATGACCTTTACGTCTACCCCTGAACGAAACGCCAAAGAGACGAGCCTTCCTATGGCCTCCAGCTGGCTGGCGGCGCATCCGCCGGCCTTGCCCATCTGCATGAAGACCTCGAAAGGATGGGAGTCTTCATCTTCGTTTATAGTAACGTAGAGATTGCCGCAGCCGGTCCCTACCTTCGTTGTAGTCCCTTTGACCACCGTGGGCCTCGGCTTGGGGATTATATTCTTGGAGAGCGCCCCCGCCTTCCCTTTCGCGACATCCTGAGTGGGCTTGGCCTCCCCTACATTCAACACCTGCTCTTCGCGTGACTTGTCCCTGTATATGGTAACACCTTTACATCCAAGCCTGTATGAAAGCGCGTAGGCCTTTCTCACATCAGCTATCTTCGCCTCCTGCGGAAAGTTTATCGTCTTGGAGACCGCGTTGTCCGTGTACTTTTGGAACGCGGCCTGTATCCTTATGTGCCACTCGGGAGAGATATCGTGTGACGTGATAAAACATTTCCTGATATTCTCCGGCACCTCTTCTAAGTCCTGTATGCTCCCTGTCTGCGCCACCTTCTTCATAAGGTCTTCTGAATAGAAGAGCCAGTCTTTCGCCATCTTTTTGAATTCATCATTGACTTCCGGGAGCCTGTCTTTATCCATAACCTCTTTATAATAGACCAAGGCAAATAGCGGCTCTATGCCGCTGGAGGCCCCGGCTATGATAGAGAGTGTTCCCGTAGGAGCGATAGTGGTAAGCGTGGCATTCCTCAATCTCGGTCCGCCCGGCACGTCATATATGCTACCTTTAAAGTTCGGGAAGACCCCCCTCTCTTTAGCGAGCTCTACGGAAGCCTTCTCAGCCTCATCCCTTATATACTTCATCGTCTTATCGGCTATCGCGACAGCGTCCTCGGAATTATAGGATATATTTAATTTAATAAGCATATCGGCGAAACCCATCACTCCGAGCCCGATCTTTCTGTTGCTCTTGGTCATCTTCTCTATCTCTTTTATAGGGAAGCTGTTCATATCTATGACGTTATCGAGAAAATGGACGGCCGTCTTCACGACTCGGGAGAGCCTGGACCAGTTTATCTCGCCTTCCTCCACCATCTCAGACAGGTTTATCGACCCCAGGTTGCAGCTCTCATACGGCAGAAGCGGCTGCTCCCCGCATGGGTTTGTAGACTCGACCATCCCGACCTTGGGCGTAGGGTTCTTCGCGTTTATCTTGTCTATGTATATGATACCGGGCTCGCCATTTCTCCAGGCCATCTTAACTATAAGATCGAAGACCTCCCTGGCGTTGAGCCTGCTTACGACCTCCTTTGTGCGGGGGTCTATGAGATCATACTCTTTGCCCTCTTCGGCCTTCTCCATGAATTCATCTGTGATGGCTATCGATATATTAAAATTGCTTATCTCTTTATCGCCCTCTTTGCAGGTTATAAACTCTAAGATATCCGGATGGTCTACCCTCAAAATGCCCATATTGGCTCCGCGCCTTGTGCCGCCCTGTTTCACCGCCTGCGTAGCCGCGTCGAAGACTTTGAGGAAAGATACCGGCCCACTCGCCACCCCACCCGTAGTTCTAACAGTAGCGTTCTTGGCGCGCAGCCTGGAAAAACTGAATCCGGTCCCGCCCCCCGATTTATGTATGAGGCTGGTCTGCTTTATAGTCTCGAAGATCGACTCCATGGAGTCTTCTATGGGAAGGACAAAACAGGCGGAGAGCTGCTGCAGGTCCTTTCCCGCGTTCATAAGGGTCGGTGAGTTCGGCAGGAATTCCAGCTTCGTCATTACCGAATAGAACTCTTCGGCCGTCTTTTTTGTATCGGCATCCTTATTGTAATTCAGATCGGCCTTCGCGACATTATCAGAAACACGCTCAAACATCTCCTGCGGTGTCTCCACGACCTTCCCTGAAATATCTTTCATCAGGTATCTTCTGTGAAGAACTTTTTTTGCGTTTTCTGTGAGGTTTTTATTGATATCAACGGATAAAGACATGGGTTGCGCTCCTTCTCTGAAAAAAAAGTTTTTAGAAAAATTGCAGTAAAAAAACTACTTCGCTCTCTTAGGTCTTTCATGAAATTCTTTCAAGAACAAAGTAGCAATAACTTATAGAAGTATAGCATAAACCGAAAACCTTGTCAAGTTTCAGTAACCACAATATATGGTATTTTGTGTCTTTATAAAGCACCTTATTTAGTATTATTCGCTTTACCGACGGGGTGGCGTCGGTGCTATATTTTACCCTTTTCGACGAGGCGCTGCGCGTAGTTTACGCCTGAGCGTAAAACTGAGAGGCCATCTCCCTCTTCCTTTATATTCTCTCTTGTCCAGCGCGGGTGCTGGGTGCGCTGTATAAATCTTTCAGGGTGCGGCATCATGCCGAGTATCCTTCCCGTAGGGTCGCATATCCCGGCTATATCATCTACGGAACCGTTCGGGTTGTGCGGATAGCCGGCTCTCTTTCCTTTGGAGCTTACATACCGCAATACGATCTGGCCATTATCCCTTAATTTTTTAAGCACCTCTTTATCTTTTGGAATAAATTTCCCCTCACCGTGGGCTACCGGCAGATAGGTCATCTCTTTGACATATTTCATCCATACACATTTATGCGGTTTGCGGTTTGCGGTTTGCGGTTTGCGTAAATACACCCAGCGGTCTTCGAATCTCGCGGAATCGTTCAGGTTGAGCGTCGCGTCTATCTCGGAGGCGTCGTTGCCCGGAAGGAGTCCTGACTTCACAAGCACCTGGAATCCGTTACATATCCCCAGCACAAGCTTCCCATCCGATAAGAATCTCTTAAGATCGTCGGAGAGCGCGGACTTGATCTCATTGGCCAGGATCTTGCCGCTGGCTATATCGTCGCCGTAAGTAAAACCGCCCGGTATCACAAGTATGTGATAATCGTCCAGGCTGTACTCGCCGCTCTTTAAGCGGTTAATATGGACTATGTCCGCCTTCGCCCCTACTGATTCGAAAGCAAACGCGCTCTCCATATCGCAGTTGGTCCCCGCGGCCCTAAGCACCAGCACTCTGACTCTCTGAGTGCGAAGCCTCCCCGCAAGGGGACTCTCTGACTCTTTGACTCTCTGACTCTCTGACTCTCTGACTCTTTGACTCTTTGCCACTCTAATAGTCTCCAAACGTCTTCTGCCAGGCCTTCTTCAAGGCCGTTATCTCTTCATCCACCACTGTCCTGCCGTCGAGGCCGGTGGCCTTG
>JBDRDE010000174.1:0-2339 GCA_043821065.1 Candidatus Omnitrophota bacterium | reverse complement strand
TTTATAGTGGCGCCTATAAGGGCTTCGTCCTTAGCCATCTTGCTGTCATCTAGTATCTGCGAGTTCGACAGTTTCTCCTCAAGATCGGCTATTCTCTTCTCGTTTAAGGCCTGTGCCTCTCTGGCCGCTTTGTACTCCGCGTTCTCCTTGAGATCGCCATGCAGGCGCGCTATCCCTATCTCCCTCGAGAGCTCTTTACGCTTGACGCCCTTAAGCTGCTTTAACTCCTCTCTCGCCTTTTCATACCCTTCAGGAGTTATGTAAGATCCTTCTTTCGCCATCCTTTTCCACCTCGCTCTGTGTCTGTTCGTGTTATTTGTTCGTGTCTGTTCGCGTACTAGACCTTGCCTCTTCTTCTCAGCACCTCTTCTATGGTGGACTTCAGCGTGGAGAACTCCACAGGCTTGGTCAAGTAGGCCTCATTAAAGAGCTGGGAGGCCTTCCTCTTGTACTCCACATCTTCTCTCGCCGTAAGCATTATCACAGGTATGGAGACCGTCACCTTGTTGTTCTTGAGTTTTTCGAGTACTTGAAAACCGTCCATCTCCGGCATGGTGATATCGAGAAGTATCAGGTCCGGTTGTATCGCCCTGGCTATCTCGAGGCCGTCTCTCCCGTTTGTCGCCATACTCACTTCGAAGTCGCTCCTTGTCTCGAGGCCGGTCCTGACGAGCGAGCAGAAGTCCTCTTCGTCATCTATTATCAATATCCGTTTTCTCACCATATCATCCGCCTCCTTTTAGCCGCGCGGTTTTTAGGAATACCCTGACCTTTGTGCCTTTGTCTTTTTCGCTCTTTATATCCAGATAACCATTGTGCATATTGACTATATTTCTAGTAACAGAGAGGCCGAGGCCCGTGCCTTCCTGCGGCGACTTAGTGGTGAAGAAGGGCTCATATATCTTGCGGATATCTTCGCTGCTTATGCCCGCGCCGGTATCCTCTATCTCGGCGACCACGATCTCTTCTCCGGGTTTGAAGCGATCAGAGAGCTCGCTCGCAGCCGGGCCGTCGGCGCTATCGATCTTTGCATTATACAATCGTATAATGAGCTTGCCGCCTTTGGACATAGACTGAATAGCGTTTAAGAGTAGGTTGACAAATACCTGTTCTAACCTTCTCTTGTCCGCGAGCGTCTTCGGCAGGCCTTTTTTAAACTCCTTTACCAATTCTATTTTCTCCAACCTGACCCTATGGTGTATCAATACAAGCGCGCTCTCCACTATGGGCCCTAATTCTTCTTCTTCTATACTAAGCTCCGTCAGCTTTGAGAAATCGAGTAGCCCTTTTATTATATTGTCGGCTCTATCAACGTTGTTCTTTATCTTCTGCAATATATCGAAGATCTCCCTCTGCGAGGGCGGCAGACACATCTCCAGGCAATTTACACCCTGCAGTATTACACCTAAGGGATTCTTCACTTCGTGCGCTATCCCGCTGGCCATCCTCCCTATCGCGTCCATCTTCTCGGTCTGGATCAGCTGGAACTGCATATCTTTGAGCTCGGTGTAAGCCGACTGCAGCTCTTCTTCCGTCTTTTTGCGCTTGGATATATCGACCGCGGTACAGATGGTCCACATGACATCGTCATTATCATCCTTTATTGAAGAACCGCTTACAAGCACCGGTATCGGATCGCCGTGTTTCGACTGGAAGGACGTCTCGTAATACATGATCCCCTGGTTGATAAGCTTGATGAGCTTCTTCGCCTCCGCCGACTCTTTTATGACCTTGCCAAAGACGGTCTCGAGCGGCTGGCCTATAAGCTCCTCCTCTTTCCTGTATCCCAAAAGGTAGCATGTGGCTTTATTGACCATCATTATAGCCTGCCCTGAGTCGGTGACTATAAGCGGGTCGACCATCGACTTTAAGATGCTGTTCAGGAAGTTCCTGGAAAATGTCGTCTCTCTGAGATTCTGGGTCATCCTGTTGAGCGCGCTGCCCAGTCGCCCGATCTCGTCGGAACGGTCCACCGGGATCGTGACATCATACTCCCCCTTATCGTATTGCTCAGTATATGAAGAGAGGGTGTCAATAGGGCGGCTGAACGTCTTGGCTATGGCCGTGGCCACTATCACGCCGAGCATGGACAATATGATCGCTATGATGACGATCATGATTATGTTGTGCTTTACGCTCTCTCTGCTGATAGCGGCCATTTGGTCCTTCATATCCTCTATCTCCAGCATTATGGTCTTGAGAAAGAAGCCTATCCTCATCCCGCCTACTATCTCGCCTCTAAGGAAAATGGGCGCCGACACGTCAAGCGTATCCTGTGTAAACTGGAACGACGGCTCCCCGGAGGCCATGGCGTTTTTGCTCTCGGCTTCATCTAGGAC
>JBDRDE010000173.1:0-9910 GCA_043821065.1 Candidatus Omnitrophota bacterium | reverse complement strand
ATGAGTTCAAACTGGAGAACCTGCGCTACAGCAAGATCATACTCATGTGCGACGCCGATGTCGATGGATCACACATAAGGACGCTGCTTTTGACATTCTTCTACAGGCATATGCTAGAAGTGGTAAAGAAGGGGCATATATATATCGCCCAGCCACCACTATACAAGATAAAGCGCGGCAAGAGAGAAGAGTACATCGGCACAGAGAATGAGATGAACGAGCTCATTATAGAGATGGGCACAGAAGGCGTGGAGTTAATCAGACAAAAAGATAAAAAATCATTTACGGATAAACAGCTGAAGGAGTTGATTGAGCAGCTCGTAGAGTTAGAGAACCTTGGGCTGGCAATTGCGCGGCGTGGAGTGAAATTTACAAACTATATCGGTTTCAGACATAAGAAGACCAAAAAACTACCGTGCTTTATAGCAAAAGTGGATGGCGAAACCAAATTTTTATACGATGACGACGAATTAGCAGAGCTAGTAAAGAAAATCAGTAAGTCTAAACGAAAGCCTGGGACCAAAGATAAGGAAGGGGCTGAGGAGACCGTGGAAGATATCTATAAAGAGCTCGGCCTTATGGAGATAATAGAGTCTCGAGAGCTCGAAAAGATAGTGAACAAGATCGAGTCGCTCAAGATCGACATGGAGGATTACGATCCACAGCAGCAAAAAGACGAAAAGGGGAAGAAAAAAGCCGAAGATGGAAAGCCTCTCTACAAGGCCAAGCTTGAAGGCGAAGTAGAGACCATATATAGCTTAAGAGAGCTCCTTAAATACGTCAAGACCGTCGCAAAGCAGGGGATGAGCATCCAGAGATACAAAGGCCTAGGAGAGATGAATCCGGAGCAGCTCTGGGAAACAACCATGGACCCGGAGACGAGGACCATACAGCATATCCTGCTGGAGGACGCGGTAGCGGCGGACCAGATGTTCACCGTGCTGATGGGCGACCAGGTCCAGCTTAGAAGAGCTTATATAGAGAAGCACGCTCACGAAGTTACTAATCTAGATATTTAGACAATTGCGCAGGTCGTAGGTCGTAGGTCTTAGCTCGTAGGTAGTTTCGTCTACGACCTACCACCCACGACCTAAGACCTATGCAGGTTATTTGGAGGAGCGATGTACACAAGAAACGAAAAAATAGTCCCTAGGTATATAGAAGAGGAGATGAAGGATTCATATATAAATTACGCCATGAGCGTGATAGTGGGCAGGGCCCTGCCCGATGTCAGGGACGGCCTCAAGCCCGTGCACAGGCGGATCTTATACACAATGAGCGAGCTCGGGCTCGAATACAACAAGCATTACAAGAAGAGCGCGCGTATCGTAGGAGATTGTCTCGGTAAGTATCATCCTCACGGCGACGTCGCTGTCTATGACGCGCTTGTCAGGATGGCGCAGGATTTTTCGCTCAGATATATGCTGGTAGACGGCCAGGGCAACTACGGATCGGTCGATGGGGACCCACCGGCAAGCATGAGATATACCGAGGCGCGCATGGCGCGCGTAACGGACACGATGCTCTCCGACATAGAGAAGAACACGGTCAAGTTCACGCCGAACTTCGACGAATCCCTCAAAGAGCCATCAGTATTGCCCGCCACACTGCCGAACCTCCTCGTGAACGGCTCTAGCGGCATCGCTGTAGGCATGGCCACGAATATCCCATCGCACAACCTTCGTGAGGTCGTGGACGCGGTCATATATTTTATTGACCACCAGGACTGTGAGATAAAAGACCTGATGAAGATAGTGAAGGGGCCGGACTTCCCGACAGGCGGCATCATTTGCGGCAAACAAGGCATCAAGGACGCGTATATGACCGGCAGGGGCAAGCTTGTCGTCCACGCGAAGGCCTCTATAGAGGAGCAGAAGAACGGCAAAGAGGCCATAATAGTCACAGAGATACCTTACCAGGTAAATAAGACCAACCTTATAGAGTCCATAGCCGATCTCGTTCAGTCGAAGAAGATAGAGGGGATATCGGATCTTCGCGACGAATCCGATAAAGACGGGATGCGGATAGTGATAGAGCTAAAGCGCGGGACGATCAATCAGGTGATATTGAACCAGCTCTTTAAGCACACGCAGATGCAGCAGACATTCGGGGCAATAATGCTGGCGCTCGTCGACAGCAGGCCCAGGCTCCTGACGCTCAAAGATTTTATATACCACTATGTGGAGCACAGGAAGAACATCATAAGGAAGAGAACAGAGTTTGATCTGGAGAAGGCGCAGGCCAGGGCCCATATACTGGAGGGCTTAAAGATCGCCATCAAGAACCTCGACAAGATAATCAAGATCATAAAACAGGCGAAAGATCCACACGCGGCGAAAGACGAGCTCATGGATAAATTCGACCTGAGCGACAAGCAGGCGCAGGCCATCCTGGAGATGCAGCTCCAGGGGTTGACGGGCCTCGAGAGGTCTAAGATAGACAATGAGTACCTGGAGCTCATAAAGAAGATAGAGATACTCGAAGGGATCTTAAGAAGCGAGAAGAAGATCCTCGAGATCATAAAGAAAGAGGTCCTGGAGATCAAGGAGAAGTTCGGGGACGAGCGCAGGACCCAGATCTTGGGCGAGGTAGAGGATCTCGAGATAGAGGACCTCATTGCGCAGGAAGACATGGTGATCACGATAAGCCATTCAGGCTACATCAAGAGATTCCCTGTCAGCTCTTACAAAAAACAGAGGCGCGGCGGCAAGGGTGTCACGGGGGCCGGGATGAAGGACGAGGACTTCATAGAGCACCTCTTTATCGCTTCGACCCATGACAATATACTCTTTTTTACGAACTCTGGGAAGGCCCACGTGATAAAGGTGTACGACCTTCCACAAGCCGGGAGGCTGGCCAAGGGTAGGCCTTTAGTGAACATGCTCTCATTAGAATCGGGGGAGAAGGTCGCGTCCAGCATACCCGTGAAGAAGTTCGACGATGACAGGTTTCTCGTCATGGTCACAGGGAAAGGCAGAATAAAGAAGACGAAGCTTTCTCAGTTTTCAAACGTGAGAAAAGGTGGTATAATAGCGCTCAAAATTGACAAGGATGACAACCTTATAGGCACCAAGCTCTCATCCGGGCACAACGAGATCTTTATGGCTACCAAGGAAGGCAAGTCGATAAGGTTCCAGGAAGAGAAGGTGCGCGACATGGGCAGGAATGCCGCCGGTGTGCGCGGCATGAATCTCGGCAAGAAGGATGTCATCGTCGGCATGGAGATCGTAAGCGACAAGAAGGCGACGCTCCTCACAGTAACTGAAGAAGGCTTTGGCAAGAAGACCCCTTTGGCCGAATACAGGCTCCAGTCCCGGGGAGGCAAGGGGATAATAAATATAAAGGTCACCGGTAAGAATGGCTGCGTCGTAGGCTTGAATCTTGTATCGGATAACGATGAGCTCATACTCATCACCCTTACCGGCATGATCGTCCGGTGCACGGTAAAAGACATAAGGACCACCGGCAGGGCCGCGCAGGGCGTGCACATAATAAGGCTCGCCGCGAAGGACAAGGTGGCCTCGGTAGCCAGGGTTATAAAAGAAGAAGAATAGCCACAAAAGCACAAAACGATATTCAATAGACATGTTTACAAAAACACAAAAGGACATGCAAAGCATAAACGAGTTGTCCAACAAAGTAATAGGGGCGGCTATAGAAGTACACAAGAACTTAAAGGCGGGGTTTAGGGAGAAAATATACCAAGCCGCCCTAGAAGAAGAGATGGAGAAAAAAGGGATGCGATTCGCGAGAGAAAAGGAAATACAGGTTCTCTACAAGAATAAGCATATTGGAAAACAACGAGTAGACTTCATCGTAAACGACGAAATTGTCGTAGAAACCAAATGTGTGGAAAGAATAAGCGAAGCGCATATAGCACAAACGCTATCGTACTTAACGGTACTCGGTAAGCGCTTGGCTTTGATACTGAATTTTGCAGAACCCCAATTGGGTATAAAACGCGTAATAAAGTAAATTTTTGTGCTTTTGTAAGCACGTTACACAAACGCAATTTTGTGTTTTTGCGGCAAGTCCCCATCGTCTAGTCAGGCCTAGGACACGAGCTTTTCAAGCTTGCGACCGGGGTTCGAATCCCCGTGGGGACGCCAGCTTTTTTGCGCTTCGCGCAAAAAAGCAGAGCAATTGAAAATAGAACAATAGATCAATAGAAAGAAGCAAAATTTTCAATTGCGGCCTATTTTCTATTGCTCAAAAGGGTGTAGCACAGGCGCGCCAGTTTTTTGTGCGGTTTATGAGCCGGACATAATGCTCGCACGTCTTATGAGGCGGTGCTTATTATGAGCCGTGTACCCCTTTCCTAATAGGAAGGTTTTTTATTCTGGTTAGTCGAGCTCGGGAAGTTCTGGTAACAGCATATCATTCATGCCGCCCGCATCAGACTCCGCCTCAAAATCCATATCGATCAACGGAAGTTGCGGCATCGCGATGCCCTCATCCGCAAGCGGGATTTCATCCATCAATTTCGCCAAGAGCTCGCCTTCTGCCATGCCGCTCGGCGCGCTACCGATGTTTGGGACCCGCTGCGCGATCGATCCTGAGACATTATTGGGCCCAACAGGCTGCTGCCTTTCCGCTTTGGCGAAGCCGCGATCGTCATTAAGCGCGTGATCCACCCTATCATGGGGGCTTCCCTCGGCCGCGACCTCTGCGGCCGGCAGGCGATCTCGCCCGACAAAGTAATCATTGTCGTTAAAGCCGCGACCGGGCTTTATTGCGCCGCCTGCTTTTGGAATACAGGCGGCTTCTCCATTTAAGCCCTTGCTGCATGGAAGCGCATCTTTCTCGTGGGCCTTTTCTATTTCTGCCGGGGCTGCCATCTTTGCGCCGACCATGGTAGCGAGGCCCTCCTCTATTTTACATCTATATGCCGAGACGATTCCGCCGACTATTTTGGGCGCATACTGAGCCACAGCGCATGTGGCTGCGCCGACCAAAAGCGCTATCGACACGAAAAAGGCCACACCTCTATTCTTCATCTACCTCAACCCCCTTTTCCATAAGTTCCTTGAGATATTCCTCATATTCGATCGGATACGGCTTAGTGAACGGATAAGGAGGATACGGCATGGGGAACGGATAGCTCTCCCACGCGGACGGCATAAACAGCCCATTCTCCTCACACAGAAGGAAGAACCCATCACTCGGGTTTATAACCCTTAGGCGCATCAGCAAATCCGAATAATTCTCTTTGATATCATAGTATGTTTCTTGCGAGACTTTGCCATCTTCATTATACTCAACGACCTTAAGGCCGTCTTCCAGCGTCTTAAAGTATTCGATATGTGGGATATCCCGATAAGGGTACGGCAGCTCATGCTGCTCCCAGCTCTGTGTTTTGGCCGACCAGAAGGCTATCCTTTTTGCTTTTACCCCCTGCTTAGCCAGATCTTTCGAGAGCTCCGAAAGGGTGTAGAGCCTTTGCGGATATTTCTCGTACGGGTATCTTTGGTAGATATTATTAAGCAGGATGGATCTACCGCTCCAGCCCCTGTCGAGATTGAGCGAAATCGATGGTGCGGGGACCCCGCCCGGTATCGTCACGGTCTTTTGCGGCCGCCAGTTCAGGCTCTTGTACCAAATGCCGAAATATTCAGCGTAGACAAAGTACGCCTCACCGGGCACCATATTATAGGTAACGCCTTCTTTAGGATAACGCTCGAAATGGCCGTTTTTATAAACAGCCACAACAAGCACTTTCCACGCTGGCCGCAAGATACAAGAGTAAGGGTAGCATTTCTCTTGAGATTGAGGATCTTCCTTGTGCACCTTGCAGTCCTTGTGGTATGACACCAGTATATCTTTGTAGTATGGTGCCGCTACGTCTTTAATGAATTGCCTCACCGTGTAAGGCTTCAATGGAACGACGGGCATGGCGATGAGGTTCCAGCCGTTTGTGATAGTTATATCCGCCTTCTGGTATTTGTAAAACTGCTCCACTCTCTCTTTTAATACAGGAAGCTCAGGGATGTCGTCGTCCGCAAGGGAGAGGCCCACAGAGCCAGCCGCGAACGCGATTACTAATAAGAGACTTAATAGCTTCTTCATTTTGTTACCTCCTTTTATTAACTGCTTTCAAAACACACAAAATTAGCGGGCAAAAAAATATCGAGAGCCCAATATGTATAACTCTCGACCTTCAGATTTATTCCAGGAATTTTTAAGATTATTCGGCCTTGAGCCTCATAAGGCCTGCTGTGGCCTCTTCGGCTTCAAGGCTTTGGGGGTAGCCGGATAGGACCGCCTCATAGGAGAGGGCGGCCTTGGAGGAGTCTTGCAAACCTTCTTCATATATTAAACCTTTGGCGCAGAGGGCGAGACTCAAGAGCCTCACGGAAGGGTAGTCTCGTATGATACCATCGAGCACATCTATGGCCTGTTCATATTGATCTACATAGTAGTAATATGACGCTATGAAGAAGCGAAACTGTATATTGTATCTGGCATCAGGGTGCCTATCGAGAATGCTTTCCAGTTTGTGGATAGCTTCTATGTGCCTCTCTTTGTCCTCTTTCAGTATGGCGTCATTGATCTCTACCGCCAATGCGGCCAGTTCGTTGGGCATAATATTTGATCTCCTATCAGAGACATATATGCCGGCCGGGCTCAAGAGCTCACGAGGCCTTCGCGGCGTCATGCTGACAAGGAGCGCCACCTGCGGATACTGGCCCAGCCCGTAGATCTTCTGGACCTCCTGCCACTCACTCTCAAGCTGATACCTGGGCTCACTCGGCGCGGATTGGGGAAGGATATCCGTGACCTTTCCCGCTCCTACAATGACCTTTGACGGGAGCTTGGTCAGATCCATTTTTGATTTCACTTCTACACTTCCATCCAAGACGCCTACCCATGTCCTGCCGGGTGATACCCCGACAAGAAAACCGGTCCCCGTAGCTTCCACTTCAGCCAGGGGAGAGTCGACTTTGAATGTGGAGCCCCTGAATGCATCCTTTGTGGCAACGAGCATCTTTCCCTTTTCGAGCCCGTACATAATATCACTGCGCCCAATGGATCGCTCAGGACCGACGGCCTTTAATTCGGCGTCCTCTTTTAGCATGACCCCATATTTTTTCGATTCGATACCTACCCTGCCTTTGGCCACCTTTATTATATCACCCGCGCCCAAGCGTCTTCCTCGCTTAGCGGCCTGCCACTGGCCGGTCTTTGAAACATATATACTCGCCTCTCCATAGACAGAAGAGATGACCGGCATGGCGGCGACGTGGTTCCATACGACAAAAGTCATTACAAATGCGACGGTTGTTATCACAGCTATGGGTTTTACAAATGCGGGCCTTGGCCTGCGCGCCACAGCCATCTTATCCTCAAATTCCAACCTCTCTTTAAATCCTGCGTCTGTGGCGGCCGATACCTCTATTTCAGGAAGACGCCCAAGGAGGCCTTTAGAGAATTTGAATGATTCGAGCCTTTCCCGGCAGCTATTACACGTAGTTACATGGGAGGCGACCATCTCCGCCTCTTGCTCTTCCAGCCTGTTATCGATATATAAGGACAGCGTATTTATATCTATATGTTTAGACATCTTTTCCCCCAGCGGCTTCCTTCAGGCTCCTTGCTATGAGCGCCCTCGCCCTGCTCAACCTCGAGCCGATCGTCCTGATATTGCATTTCTGTATTCTGGCGATCTCATCATATGAGTAACCCAGTATGTCACAGAGAATAATAGCCTCTCGATATTTAAGCGGTAGACGGTCTATGCTTCTCTGTATCATCTCTTCGCCCTCTTTCTCTATAGCCGATTCTAGCGGATTCGGATCTTTAGAGGCTATTACATCGCGCATCGTGAGTCCCTCGGTCCCGGCCATCCCTTTATCCAGCAGCAACCGCGGTTCGCACCCCCGCCTCTTTAGAAAACTTCTACAATGGTTACCGGCTATCGTGTAAAGCCAGTTCAGGGCCTTGCCCTCTTCTTTATAGCTACGGAGATTGACATACGCCTTTATGAAGACGTCCTGTGTAATCTCCTGTGATGTGTCCGCATTGCCTGTCATCCTGTATGCGTAATTCAGGATGCGCCTCTTGTGCCTATTATAAAATATCTCGAAGGCCTCTTTGTCCCCATTTCGTGCTTTTTTAAGAAGGCCTTCGTCTTGCATCTCCATTATATATAACTCCCCAGCGCCGAAAAAATTCCCGCTTTTGTATTATATGTTTATATCTTACTATTGCTGGTGGGCATATGCAATAAAAAAGGCGCCTTCAACACAAAGGCGCTTATAGGGCGGTTTTAAATGCGAAGAGAACGTCTAATCCTTTTTAGGAAAGGAGATGAGTATGTCTATGATGTCTACACCGTCGATCTTCTTAAAGCTGACAGCGGGGGACAAGTCGGTTTTGAATATATCGGCTATCCTCCTGTTGAACATATCGATCGCTTGCTTTGTCTTCTGAAGCTTCAGCTGGTCTTCGTAGGCATCGGTTTTTTCATCCTCTGGAGATTGGCCTTTATCGGCCACGGGGGCCTGAAGATCCACAACGGGCTTCCTTTCGACGCGGGTTGTAAAATCTTTTTCCAGCTCTTCCCTCTGTCTTTGGAGCGCCATAAAGGCGTTTCTGAGCTCCACCAGGTTTTTTCCCAAATCTATAAGATCTTCCGGTTTAGGAGGGCCTGTATGAGCGCCGCCAGACATGTTCTCGCTAGAACCCTGGATATAGCCTCGGGCAAGATAGTTCTTTACAATTTGCAAGGCTCCGTCGGAAGCGCTGGTATCGCCTTGACCGTAATCCGTATCTCCGCCATAAGAATAGACGAGCTCCAGCATTCCGTCTTTGATGAACATCAGCAATTCTTTATATCTTATGGTTACCGACTCTATTTCATCCCCATCTTCATTGTGCTGGTAGCTATAAGAGATCTGGGACCCATCCTTTAGGGTGAGGGATACGGGGTACTCTTCTCCTCCATATATAGTGTACGTGAGCACATCTTCCGAATCGAATCTACTATATATTTCATCATTTCGCATCTCCACATTACGCTCAGCATCTCTTTGAACATCTTCGTCGTAAACATCCGGGATAGTGGTGCGCTCAGGCTTGCTGGGTTGGGCGGGTTCAGCGTTGCCGGCATCCTGGGCATAGAGGGGGCATGTTAGCGCAATAGAGAGAATGATGGCCATAAATAGGAGTGTGCGGCAATGCGTGATCTTTATAGGAAACCCCATAGTTGCCCCCTTCATAAATAAAGTTTACACCACGGGAGAGCGAATTGCAATCGCAATATCAAACTTTTGTAATACTTAATTTAGGACCGGTTCCCATCAGCCGCAGCCACTTTTAAAATTACCTTGAATTTCACCCGCCAATATAGTATCTTATTAATGCACCGGCAATACCAAAAGGGGCAGTTATGTGTGGCATAGTAGGATATGTAGGTGAGAGAGACGCGGTTGAGGTGCTTCTCAAGGGCCTCAAGAGGCTCGAATACCGCGGATATGACTCAGCAGGAATAGCGGTCTTAAAGGACGGCAGCATCTCGATCAAGAAGAAGAAGGGCAAGATCAAAGACCTTGCTTCTCTGCTTGAGTCAGAGCCCGTTTCAGGCACTATAGGCATATCGCACACCCGTTGGGCCACGCATGGCATCCCCAACGACGCCAACGCCCACCCCCATTTTGACTCCAACCACGAGATAGCGGTCGTCCACAACGGCATCATAGAGAACTTCCAGGAGCTTAAAGACCATCTTGTCATGGAGGGGTGCAAGTTCTCCTCGGATACGGACACGGAAGTAATAGCCCATCTCATCGCGAAGTTTTACTCAGGAGACCTGGAGGAGGCGGTGAGAAAGGCGATCAAAGAGCTGCACGGCTCTTACGCTATATGCGCCATCCACAAGAACGAGCCTCACAGGATCGTCGGCGCGAGGCTA
>JBDRDE010000172.1:0-4581 GCA_043821065.1 Candidatus Omnitrophota bacterium | reverse complement strand
TTATTCTTTATGACATCCTCAACGCAGAACTGGATATTCTCAAGCCTCTTTAATCCTATCATCGTGTGGGCTACAGGAGAGCGGTCCGAACCGGTCTCTCTCTTATCGGGGTCCATGGGGGCAGGCCTTACCAGCCGTAGTCCGCGGGAGCGGAGCATCTCTACCGCTCTTCTTTTTAGGACGTTCTTCTTGGGGGCATACGGAGATACTTCGCTCTGGCCGTACATCCAGTTGGTAAGGGACCTCTTGATCAGGTCCAGGTAGAGCTTCTGCGCTTCCTCCATCAGATATCCTTTTTCTGGCTACTGTCTTTTTCGGTTGGGAAGCTCAAGAGGACCCTTATATTATCGAGCAGCTTCGTCGATTCGAAGAGCTTGGCATAGACCACAGGCTTTGTTATATAAAAATTCGCTTCATGCTCATACGCTGTCTGTATATTATCGAAGTCGTCTATCGAGGTCAGCATGATGAACGGCGTGGCCATATTCTCTTTCTTGCGCAGGTCCTTAAGCAGCTCGAAACCGTCCATCTTGGGCATCTTCATGTCACATATAATAAGGTCCGGGGTTATCACTTTTGCTTTATTCAGCCCCTCTTCACCGTCGATGGCGGTCTCGACCTCGTAGCCTTCTTTGATGAGCCTCTCTTTTATGATATCCCTGAATTTACTCTCGTCATCCACAACCAGTATTTTAGCCACGGCTTTCGCATTCTCCTATCCTAGTCATATACTATTATTTCTTCTCTTTCTCGAGGACTTTCAGAAAGGCCTTTACGATCTTAGGATCGAACTCTTTTCCGGAACCTTTCTTTATGATATCGTTTATCTTCTCTTTTGTGTGCGCCTTCCGGTACGGCCTGTCTGAGCTCAGGGCCTGATAGACATCGGCGATAGCTATCACCCGCGCGCCTATCGGGATCTCGTCACCCTTTAGGCCGCTCGGATATCCCGAGCCGTCCCACCTCTCGTGGTGATAAAAGATATAAGGGATAATATTATGCAGTATCTGTATGGGCCTTAGAATATCCGCCGCTATCTGCGGGTGCCTCTTGATGACATCATACTCTTTGATCGTGAGCTTCGACCTCTTAAGGAGTATCTTGTCGCTTATCCCTATCTTCCCGAGATCATGGAGCACCGCGGCCTGCCTTATCCTCTCGACTTCATGCGGCGGCATATTCAGGCCTCTCGCCAGCTCTGTCGCGTAATAGACCGTCTTCTCCACGTGCTCCCCGGTATAATGGTCTTTCAGCTCTATCGTCTTGGCAAAGGCAAAGATCGATTCGACGAGGCTCTGGTGAGCCTCTCTTGTGAGCCTATCAAGCTTTTTCTTCAGGCCGCCCACATTCGCCTTGGTCTTGGCGTCGCTCTTCACATTCTCGTCATTTAGGTTGCTAAAATCGGATACCCTGCTGCCTCCGCTGTACTTGGCCTCATCGACCGCCTTCGCCGAAGCCTCCATCAAGTCCATCCCTTTTACGGCCTTCGTCTCAGGGAAGGACGCCGTACCTATGCTGAGCTTGAGCTTGATAGCCTGCTCCTTCGTTCCGAAATTGTACACTCTTGTAGCGCCCAGTATTCTGCGCGCCAGGCCGGTGGCGGCCGCCCTGTCGGTCGATGGGCAGAGGATGGAGAACTCTTCACCCCCGAATCTCGCGACTATATCGTATTTGCGGACCGCTTTTTTCAACTGTGCAGCGAACTGCTTCAATACCATGTCCCCGGTCTTGGAACCGTAGACCTCGTTTATCGATTTAAAGTAGTCTATGTCGATCATTATCACAGAGAGTGGAGCGGCATACCTTTTGGCGCGGTTGAGCTCGGCCTCTACTATGTCGGTCAGGTAGTGGTGGTTATAGAGCCCTGTGTGGTAATCCTTCATAGCCAGAAGCTGGAGTTTCTCATTGGTCCTTATCAGGTATTTATTCAATATCTCAAGCTTCTGCTCCGCCTTCCTGCGCTCGGTCGTGTCCCTGAATACAGCCACTACAAATTCGCTACCGGAAATACTGATCGTATATGAAGTGATGGAGGAGTAGAATATCGTCCCGTCTTTCTTCTTTACGGGTATATCCGCGGTCTCAGAGATCTCCCGCTTCATCATCATCTCAAACTTCTTCTTGATATACGGCCAATCCTCTTTTATGTGGAAATCTTCCGGGGATAGGGTTTTGAATTCCTCCTCTGTATAGCCGAGCATGTCTGACAAGGTCTTATTGAATGAATATATCTTCTTTGAGTCCGGATCCACCACGGCTATCCCGTCGGTAGCGTTATCGAATATCGCCCTGAACTTCCGCTCGGAATCCTGCAGCGCCATCTCGGAGCGTTTCCGCTCTGAAATATCCCTGGCAAAGGCGCAATTATACTCCTTGCCTTTAAACTCTATATAGTTGGCCGTGATCTCGACAGGCAATAGCGTGCCGTCTTTTGTGCGATGGTCCGATTCAAATCGGAAGGACCCGCGGGATCTCAGCTCTTCCCAATGGCCCTTCCACTTATCTTTTGGAAAATTTGGGTCGAAGTCGAATACGCGCATGGAGAGCAGCTCTTCCCTTGAATGCCCGAGAGATGAGCACGCCATGTCATTCACGTATATAATGCAGGCGCTGGAATCTATCCAGTAGACAGGATCTGACATCTTATCGACTGAGAACTGGGTAAGCCTCAGCCTCTCTTCGCTCACAAGCTCTTCTTTGGGTTTTTCTCTATCTGCCATGGTGCCTTTGTAGGGATTCTTGCTTTTGTGTTATAATATTACTCTCTACGCCGTGAAAAGTCAATATCAATGTGACTTAGGATATGTGGCGCCGCCATAAGGAGATACGTAAATGTTAGCCTCTTTACCGAGGTACCTCTCTGCCTCTCTTAGCATGGCCTGCGGGTCACTGAACTGGCGAAAGAGCCCTACCTTTCTGTCTATGCCGGGAGGGAGGTTCTTAGAGCATATAAATATAGCATTCTTTCTCGCCACCTGCATCGAGAAGTGAGATAGAAACTTCTCATCTACCGCAGACGCGCCATCCCTCTTAAGCTTGTCCACAAGCCAGAAGATCCGCCCTTTACCCAGTATTCTCAACACAAGACGGAATATCCTATTGTCTATAGGAAACATGCTTTTGGGAGTCGTAAGATCGCCTATGCCGTTCCTGCATTCCAGGAAGGCCATGATAAGGCCTCCTTCTTTTACGCTCTCCTCTATGTTGGCTATGCACTTGAGCCCCTGTCGCAAGTCGGCATTCATGGGGCTCGATCCCACTATGGCAGCGTCGGCCGTTTGCTTTACAGTGTAAGCATTTATAGACTCCGATATCTTCGCCCCTTCTATGTGGGCCTTTACGGGATCCCCGCATATAAAATGTGTGATCTTAAACTCGCGGTCCAATATAACATTTATGATAAATATCCTATTTCCAAGCATCCCGGCGGCCTCTTCCAGGTCTCTCCTCATCGGGCTTTCGGCGCAGCCGATATAATTGAACTTCTCTGAAGAGACGCCCTGCATGTGGTTCTGGGCGATCGTCTTGACGTGCGCCAGCCCCGGGAGTATCATCTTTAACCCGCCTCCGAATCCCAGGAGCGGATGAGGCTCTATCCTGCCCAAGCAGAATATTATATCGGCTTCCTTTAAATGCTTATTGAGATAGACCTCGGTGCCCATCTTTGTAGTTCCCAGAGAGACGTGGCATCCCATATCCGCGCTGTCGTTATTGACCCATCTGATGCCGGATATATTCTCAGCGCCCACCTTCTTCTTTAGCTCTTCGGCGGTCATCGGGCGATGGCTGCCCACAGCCGCCATCAATAATATATCTTCGCGCCTGGCTCCGCAGCTGAAGAGATGCTCCAGCAGGCAACCGAAAAATAGGTGCGTGGGCGTGGGGCGGGTGACATCATCGATGGCTATGACTATCTTTTTCCGAGACAGGTCTAGAGAGTTGATGGGGGGGCATCCAATGGGGTGTTCGAGTCCATGAATAAGGGACCCGGGTATATCTTCTAGGGGCTGTGATTCCTTTGGCTTGATCTCTTCTATGACGCGCCACGCTTGGGGCAAGTCCAGATCTATATCGCTCTCCTCAAACGGTATTCTGATATGTCCCACTGGCCCCTCTATCTGCTGATGAGGATTATAAAGCTTAATAAGACGAGTGCAACAACTGCTATCAGGATCGCCTTTGGCGTGATATATTTTATCGTTCCCATGAAGCCGATCTTGCGCCTCAGGCTCTCACCGCAGTATAGGCACCTCAGCGCGTCGTCGTCGTAAACAGGATTTTTGCAATTCGGGCATATATATTCGGCCATCGAGGCAACCGAATACTAATCCATCTGCTTTACGGCTTCCTGCATGAAAGGAAGAATGGCGTTCGCCTCTTCTTTGGTCAGCCTACCCATCTTGGCGAAGCGGAGCTCGCCGTCGGTGGTTCTGTTCTCTCTGGATATCTGGAGCTTCTTGGGGCCGTTGTTGTATGAGTATACACTTACGGTCAAGCGTCCGTTATCGTTCTCCCATGACTTCTGGAATTGGGCGTCGTCTAAACTGCTGTCATACGGCATATCGTTCCTCCTGATTTTAG
>JBDRDE010000171.1:0-11455 GCA_043821065.1 Candidatus Omnitrophota bacterium | reverse complement strand
GCGGATAGCGTTTAGTGTATAGAAAAACAAAAAATACGGTCCTTTTTTTAACTATACGCTAAACGCTATCCGCTAAACGCTAAAAGCTATGAAAATATTAGATAGGAGGAATAAATGCGTTACTTAACCGCTGGCGAATCGCACGGCAAGGCTGTTATCGCGATACTTGAGGGAATGGTCTCTGGATTGAGCGTTGATAAAAAGGTCATCGATGATGATCTGAAGAGGCGCATGCAAGGTTATGGCCGCGGAGATAGGATGAAGATAGAGAGCGATTCGGTCAAGTTGCTCTCGGGCCTCAAGGACGGGACGACACTGGGAAGCCCTATAACATTGATGGTGGAGAATACCGACTCTTCGATAGATGCGCTTCCTGCCCTAAGCTGCCCCAGGCCGGGGCATGCCGACCTGGCCGGCGCCCTTAAGTATAACCAGGCCGATCTAAGGACGGTCCTTGAGCGCTCCAGCGCCAGAGAGACCGTTGCCCGTGTCTGCGTGGGCGGTGTATCTAAGATGCTCCTGTCGGCATTCGGTATAGATATACTAAGTTATGTCACAGTGATAGGCGGCGTCGACTGCCACACAAAGAGCCTCTCTTTCGACGAACTGCGCAATCTTGCCGGAGACTCTCCGGTCAGATGCCCGGACGAAACCGCGTCTAAACTTATGTGTGAAGAGATAGACAGCGCAAAAGATTCGGGAGATACCATAGGAGGGGCCTTTGAGGTCATAGCCAAGAATGTTCCTCCCGGCCTGGGCAGTTATGTGCACTGGGACCGAAAGTTGGATGCCGACCTTGCTCGGGCGCTCATGTCGATACAGGCGATAAAGGGTGTCGGCGTGGGGCTGGGCGTGGGCGTGGCCAAGAAGAGGGGAAGTAAGTGCCACGATGAGATAATCTACCAAAAAGGCAATGGGTTCGGAAGAAAGACGAATAACGCGGGCGGCATAGAGGGAGGCGTATCTAACGGAGAAGATATCGTCCTGCGCGCCTACATGAAACCTATAGCCACCCTTAACGCACCTCTTAACAGCGTCGACATAAAGACGAAGATGAAGAAGAGGGCGGATGTGCAGAGGGCGGACGTCTGCGCAGTCCCTGCTGCAGGGGTAGTGGGTGAGGCCGTTGTCGCTTTCGTCCTAGCCAATGCTATGTGCGAGAAGTTCGGCGGCGACTCTCTCGATGAGATGAAGCGCAACTATGACGGGTATCTGAAGCAAATAGCAAAGTTCTAGCAATAGGAAACAGGGTACAAGGGTCAGGGGTCAGGGGTCAGGAAGACTAGGCTTTTTAGTTTTTTTCTGAACCCTGATACACTGTATATGAAGAACATAGCACTAGTCGGATTCATGGGCACAGGCAAGTCGGTCGTAGCCAGAAGGATCTCGCGCGCGCTTAAGATGAGGTATCTCAACACCGACGACATCATAGAGGCCAGAGAGAAGAGGCCGATAAGCGAGATATTCGCGAAAGACGGCGAGCCCTATTTCAGGGCCATTGAGAGAGAGGTCGTTAAGGAGGCCTCATCTACGGAGAATGCCGTGATAGCAGCCGGAGGGGGCGTGGTCTTGAGCGAGGAGAATATGTCTAACCTGAGAAAGAAGGGCGTAATAGTATGCCTGAACGCTTCGGCGGAGGATGTCTATGAGAGGACCAAGAGCTACGCGCATAGGCCTCTATTGAACGTCCCGGACCCGCTTGCCAAGATCAAAGAGCTTATGGATAAGAGGGAGCCCTACTACAGGAAGGCCGATCATCAGGTGGAGACTTCTGGCAAGAGCTTGGATAAAATTGTGGATGAAATAATAGCGATAGCGGAGAGAGCGTGAGTTACGACACAAGAGATCTTATATTGCTAAACATGGCCGGGATAGGTTTCTTGAGGTTCGAGAAGATAAGAGCGCGCTACCCAGGCCTAAAGAGAGCCATAAAGGCAGGCAAGGAAAACCTCTGCGAGATCGAGGGAATAGGCCCAAAGCTTGCGGAGAAGATCTGCAGCATGAACGAGAACGATATAATAAAAGAAGAGAAGTTGATGAAGGCCCACAAGGCCTACCCCCTTTCGTTCTTTGATGAGGGATACCCGGAGAACCTGAAGAATATCTACGACCCTCCGCTTCTCTTGTATATTAAAGGCGAATTTACCGCTGCGGACAAGCTGGCCATAGCGCTTGTCGGGTCTCGCAAGGCGAGTCTCTACGGGATAGATACTTGCAGGCGCCTATCAGGCTCTTTAGCGAATATGGGCTTTACGGTCGTAAGCGGCCTCGCCAGGGGTATCGATAGCGCGGCCCATAAGGGGGCATTGCTTGAGCGCGGACGGACCATAGCCGTACTCGGGAGCGGCATAGGGGATATATACCCTCTCGAAAACAGGAAACTGGCCCAGGATATAGCGGACTCCGGGGCGTTAGTATCCGAATTTCCCATGGCGGCGCCGCCTTTGAGGCACCACTTTCCAATGCGGAATAGGATCATAAGCGGGTTATCTCTGGGCACTGTTATCGTAGAGGCGGCACAAAAGAGCGGGGCCCTTATAACGGCCTCATGCGCTCTCGAGCAGGGCAGAGAGGTCTTTGCCGTTCCGGGAAGGGCATTGTCAACGGCGTCTTCGGGAGTGCACCGGCTCATAAAAGACGGAGCCAAGCTTGTCCATAGCGTGGAAGATATATTAGAAGAGCTCAACGTCGAGCTAAGGCCGATAGCCAAGAGTGCCAGGGGTGAGGCTCCGAGTAACCGGAGTGAAGAGCTAGACGGCCCTGAACGAAGTATTTGCGATATAGTATCTGATGAACCTATTTATATAGACGAAATAATGGAGGCAAGCAAGTTACCTGCTTCGGAGGTTGCGAGGAGTCTTCTCAGTTTGGAGATGAAAAAACTCGTGAAGGAGTTGCCGGGCAAGAATTATGTGAGTGTGTAGAAAAGTAAGATGAATAACAGTATGTTTAGGTTTGCGGTTCTTGGTTTGCGGTTTGCGTACTTTGCGCGCACCGCGCACCGCTAACCGCTAACCGATAACCGTTACAGGAGTAAACATGTCAGCTAAGAAGATGGTGATCGTAGAATCACCGGCCAAATCCAAGACGATAAACAAGATACTGGGCGCGGACTATCTGGTAACATCATGCATGGGGCATATAGTCGATCTCCCAAAAGAACGCATGGGGGTCGATATAAAGAATAACTTCGAGCCTGAATATGTGGTGATACCCGAGCGCAAGAAGTATTTCGACAAGCTCAAGAAAGAGATAAAGGGCAAAACAGAGCTCTACCTTGCGCCCGATCCGGATAGAGAGGGCGAAGCTATAAGCTTTCATCTGGCAAATTTGTTGGGAAAGAAGGTGAAGGTCTTCCGCGTTTCGTTCGACGAGATCACCAAGGACGCCGTCCTCAGGGCCTTTAAGGCCCCTAACAAGAAGATAGACATGAACAGGGTCAACGCGCAGCAGGCGAGGCGCCTTATGGATAGGATCGTGGGATATTCTCTAAGCCCTCTCCTATGGAGAAGGGTCACAAGGGGCTTGAGCGCCGGAAGGGTCCAGTCGGTTGCTGTGAGGCTGATAGTAGAAAGGGAGCGGGCGATAAAGGCCTTTATCCCTCAGGAGTACTGGGACATAACAGCCCACCTTAAGAAATTGGTTAATGATCGAAGAGAGTTTGAGGCGATTCTCGCGAAGATAGAAGGCAAAGATCCTGATCTAAAGGGCGAGAAAGCTTCGCATGATGCCATAGACCAGATAAAGAAGGAAGATTTTATAGTATCAAATGTCAAGGAGTCGAAGAAGACGAAGAAGCCTCCGGCCCCTTTCACAACCAGTGTCTTGCAGCAGGATGCATTTAACAAGCTCCGCTTCCCGGTAAATAAGACTATGCGCGTAGCCCAGCAGCTATACGAAGGCATAGATCTCGATAAAGACGAGAGCGTCGGTCTGATAACCTATATGAGGACCGACTCAGTGCGCGTATCGCAGGACGCCCAGAAGGCGGCCAAGTCGTATGTGGTCAAGATGTTCGGCAACGACTACTATCCCGCCAAGCCAAATGTCTTTAAATCTAAGAAGAGCGCCCAGGAAGCTCACGAGGCAATAAGGCCCGCTCTGCCGTTGAGAGAGCCGTTGTCTGTCAGCAAGTACTTGACCCCCGACCAGCTCAAACTCTACGAATTGATATGGAACAGGTTCCTGGCCAGTCAGATGAGCCCGGCCAATATGGCGGTAACACAGGTAGAGATAAACGCGGGAATATATCTCTTCAAGGCGAGCGGCACAAAGGTGGTATTCAACGGATATATGGTCGTATATAAATCGGACGCCAAGAAGGATTCGGATGAGAGGCGCGATGACATGTGGAAGATACCGCACCTCGAAGTCGGAGAGAAGCTCGATCTCGTCAAGCTTGACCCGGGCCAGCATTTTACAAAACCGCCGCCTCGGTATTCCGATGCCTCTTTAGTAAAAGATCTCGAAGAGAAGGGCATAGGCAGGCCCTCGACCTACGCGCCTATTATATACACTGTGATCATAAGGAACTATGTCAAGCGCATAAAAGGATACCTCCACGCTACCGAACTGGGGTTTATAGTGAACGACCTTCTCATAGAGCACTTCCCAAAGGTCCTCAATGTCGCTTTTACGGCGGCCATGGAAGAGGAGCTCGATGAAGTGGAGAGTGGAAAGATAGAGTGGAAGAAGGTCCTCAAAGACTTCTACGGCCCGTTTTCCATCACCCTTGAGCGCGCCAAAACGGCCATGGAATCGATAAAGAAGAAGGCCATCGTCACCGACGAGATATGCGAGGAGTGCGGCAAGCCTATGGTCATAAAATGGGGAAGGCGGGGCAAGTTCTTAAGCTGCTCGGTCTTTCCCAAATGCAAGCACGCCCGCTCTATCACCACGAAGGTCAAGTGCCCGAGCGATGGCTGTGAGGGAGAGCTTGTGGAGCGCCGCGGCCGGCGCGGGAGGCCTTTCTACGGTTGTACGAAGTACCCTAAATGCACCTTTACCACAAATACGCTGCCCGAGGAAAAAGAGACGGTTGAAGAATCAGCCGAGAATAAAACGGAGTAATATAAAGAGCCGCAAGCTTGCAACTGTCTCCTGAAATAAGCTGACAGCTGAAAGCTGAAAGCTGAAAGCTGAATATGATAGACCGGTATATAGATAAATTCGTGAACTATCTCACTATCGAGAAGAATATGTCTGAGCATACCGTCATCAATTACACGCATGACCTAAATGGCTTCTCTCACTTTTTAGGAGAGAAGCCATTGGAATCGGTGGATTACCTGACGATCAGAAAGTACCTGGCGGAGTTACGTTCACATGAATACAAGAAGAGGTCCATAGCCAGGAAGCTGTCCGCGCTCAGGTCGCTCTTTAAATTTTTATATAAAGAAGGCCACATAAATGTCAACCCTCTCTCCACTATATCTACGCCTAAGCAGGATAAGGGCCTGCCGCATTTTCTCGATATGGCCAGTGTAGCTAGGCTTATCGAATCGGCTGACGCTAAAGACTCATGGGGCACCAGGGACAGGGCTATTATGGAGATCCTATACTCATCCGGGATCCGTGTCAGCGAGCTGGTGGGGCTCGATATCGAGCATGTAGACCTAATAGGAGGAGTCGTGAAGGTCAGGGGTAAGGGCAAGATCGAGCGTATGTGCCCCATCGGCGAGAAGGCTTCGAGATCTTTACGAAACTATCTGGATAAGAGGCCCGATAAGATCCGCGCGCTCTTTTTAAATAAGTCGGGTGGGAGGCTTCACGACAGGAGCGTAAGGCGCATTATCGACAAGTATATCAAGAAGATCAGCATGAAGGAGAAGATATCTCCGCACACGCTCAGGCACTCATTTGCCACGCATCTTCTGGAACGCGGCGCGGATCTTAGAAGCGTACAGGAGCTCTTAGGGCACAAGAACCTCTCCACGACCCAGATCTATACCCACGTAACGCCGGAGAGACTCAAGGCTGTTTACGATAAGGCGCATCCACGAGCGTAAAACACATATGTAAATATGTGTTTTACGCGAGTGTGCTTGAGCGCATCTACAGATGCGCTCAAGTGCACGAGCATAAAATGCATGTAAATGCGTTCCAGGGCTCGAGCGCAAACGCAGGAAAACCATATGACAATACTCTATGATCTTATATTCATTCTGTTCTCGATCGTATATCTGCCCTATCTGGTCTTTACGGGCAGGTATCATAAGGATATATGGCAGAGGTTTGGCCGTTACCCCGAAGGATCGATAGAGGCCCTCGCGGGTGAGCCGGTGATCTGGATCCACGCCGTTAGCGTTGGCGAAGTGATGGCGAGCGTGGCCCTCTGCGAAGCCATCATCCGGAAATATCCGGATAAGAGACTCGTTATATCTACTATCACAAAGACCGGCAATGATGTAGCCAAGAAACACCTGGAAGGCAAGGCGACCGTTATATATCTACCGGTCGATCTGAGCCCGGTAGTCAACAGGGTCCTGGACCGCATAAGACCGTCTCTCTTTATAATAATAGAGACCGAGCTCTGGCCCAATCTCATAAGAGCCCTCTCGAAGAGGAAGATACCTGTGGTGCTGGTCAACGGCAGGATATCGCCGGGCTCGTACAGGCACTATAAGATGATAAGGCCTCTCTTTAAAGGGGTGCTCGAGAATATGACTCTCTTCTGCATGCAGAGTGAAGAGTACGCGGAGAGGATCAAAAATATAGGCGCTCCCGCGGAGAGGGTCGTGGTCACTGGGAGCATAAAGTTCGACGCCGCGGATACTGCGTCAAAGGCTTTTGCCAAGGGTTTCTCGGATGAGAAAGAGATAAGACGGGATCTCGGCCTGAGAGAGGATGAGATGCTTCTTATAGCCGGTTCTACGCACAGGCCCGAGGAGAACACGGTACTGGAGATATACTCAGATCTCTTAAAGGCCTCTCCCGGCCTTCGGCTATTGATAGCCCCGCGGCATATCGACAGGGTCCCTGAAATTGAGGCCCTGGCAAAGAAGGCCGATTTTTGCACGGTAAGAGCGTCTTCTGCAAGTCGCGCGCCGCTAACCGCTAACCGCGAACCGCAAACCGCTAATCATCGAGCGCCTGTTATCATATTGGATACCATGGGGCGCTTGAGCAGGATATTCTCTATAGGGACGGTCATATTTATAGGTGGTAGCCTCATGCCTAAAGGCGGCCAGAATATACTGGAGCCCGCTATATTCTCAAAGGCGATCCTCTTCGGGCCGCATATGTTCAACTTTAAAGATATCGCGGAAGAGTTCGTAAGTAAAGACGCCGCCTGCATGGTAAAAGACGGAAAGGACCTCTTTAAGAATCTCGACAGGCTTTTACGCGATACTCCTGCGAGAGAGTCAATGGGCCATCGCGCCAGGGCGCTCATGGAGAAGAAGATGGGCGCGACCGGGAGGACTATGGTCCAGCTGGAGAAAGTCTTTATATTATGAAGAGATATATATATGCATTGATGAAAGACGAGAGAGACGGCCCGATCGCCGGGATCCTTAAGGCGGTGCTCTCATTTGCGTCTTTCTTCTATTCCAGGGTGGTCGACATAATGCGCTTTATAAAGACGCGCGCGTCAAAGAGGCTCCCGTGTAAGGTGATAAGCGTGGGCAATATGACCCTCGGCGGCACCGGAAAGACGCCGCTTACCCGTATGCTGGCGGCTTCATTGAAGAAGATGGGCAGGAGTCCGGCCGTCCTCATAAGGGGCTATGGCGAAGACGAATGGAAGATGCTCAAGGATACTCTGAGCGGTATCCCCGTTATAGTCGGCCGGGACAGGATAGCGTCGGGCAGCGAGGCTTGCGCGAAGCTGAAGGCAGACACCGTGATCCTCGATGACGGATTCCAGCACTGGCCGCTTAAGAGGGACCTCGATATAGTGCTTATCGATTCGACAGACCCATTCGGCAACGGAAAGGTCTTTCCAAGGGGCTTGCTGAGAGAAGGCCTAAAGGGTTTAAGCAGGGCTGATATAGTCTTGCTCACAAAGACCGATATGGGTAAAGATAATATAGAGAGGATAATGGATGAGCTGAAGAGCCGGATCCCTCACACTCCTGTGGCCGAGTCCATACATCATCCGACGGGCATTTATGAATTAAACCGGAGCGGGGATCTGGACCTGTCGTCGCTGCAAGGCGAGAGGGTCTTCGTCTTCTCCAGTATAGTCAATAGCGCCTATTTTGAATATACGCTCAAAGCCCTTGGGGCCCGGATAATCTCGGCGCTTCACTACCCTGACCATTATAACTACAGGGCCGAGGACCTGGAGAGGGTATTTGATGAAGCCAAGAAGCTGAAGATAGATACGATCGTGACCACCGAGAAGGACGCGCCTAAACTAAGAGAGCTCAAGATGCCTGAAGAGGCGGCTCGCATCTTGATATTACGCGTAGAGCTCAAAGTGACAAAAGCCGAAGAGATATTAAATGATAGATTACATACTTTATATAGCCGTTAGGGCGGCGAGTTTTATAATATTGATACTGCCCATGGGTTTTCTTCTCTGGGTCGGCAGGATCATAGGGCTCAGCATGTACTACTTCCATCCCAGGCGAAAAAAGATAGCCTATGCTAATCTGAAGGCGGCGTTCTCAAAAGAGAAGACCCCGCGTGAGCTCAAAAGGATATTAAAGCAGAACTATAAGAACTACGGCCAGAACATTATCGAGATGGCTGCGCTGAGCAAGCTGGATGCGAAATATATGGAGAGGAATATAGTTGTCGAGCGCGATATTATTGAGAAGGCGCATAAGAAGGGAAAGGGGATCATCTTTTTGACAAGCCACTTTGGCAGCTGGGAGGTTTCGGGCCTAAAAAGCGCGCAGATAGGGTTTCCGATGTATGGGTTGACCCGTCCCTTTAAGAATAAAAGATTAAACGCCCTTTTAAACAGCTATAGGGAGAGATTGGGGAACAAGATAGTAACCAGGGGCATGTCCGCTAGAGATATGATAAAAGCGCTCAGGTCCGGCGGGATAGTGGGTATAGTCGGGGATCAGGATTTAGGAAAGTCGGGTGTCTTTATAGATCTTTTAGGCAGGCCCGCTTCGCACGCTGTCGGGGCAGCCAGGCTCGCCAGGGATTCAGGGGCCTTCATAATACCCGCTTTTACGATCAGAGAGCATGGTGCGAGGCATATAGTAAAGCTCGAAGAGCCTTTTACGGTTTCGCGGACTCACGACAAGCGGGCCGATATAGAAGAAGCCCTTAAAAGGCAGGCCGCGATCATGGAATCGTACGTGAGGAGATATCCCGATCAATGGATGTGGGTCTATACCAGGTGGAAGTCGACCCCTGTCAGGAAGATAGCCGTCCTAAGCGACACAAAGCAGGGGCACCTCAACCAGTCCCTGTCGGCGTTGGGCGTGATCATGGAGTGCAGGCGCGAGGCGGGATTCGATGATAGCCAGACGCACCCAGAGATAATAGAAGTGGAGTACAGAAGCCGCATTGCCCGCGCGGCCCTTTCGTTTCTAGCCCTCTTCTCTTCTCATAGATGGCAGGGGGGGCTGGAATTTTTAAAACCGTTTCTCACAGAGGCGTCATTCAAGAAGATCATACATACATACGCCGATATAGTGATATCATGCGGCTCTTCACTGGCCGCGGTGAACCTGTTCTTGACGAGAGAGAACAACGCGCAGAATGTCATTATCATGAAGCCCGGCGTTATGTCTCTGCGTAATTTTAACGTCGCCATAATACCCGCTCACGATAACCCTCCGAAGCGGGATAATGTAGCCATTACCAAAGGCTCACCCAACATTATTGACGAGAAGTCGATGCGCGACGGCAGCGACAGGATAAGGGGATCATCAGAATTGAGCGGCAAGAAGAATATAGGCCTTCTTTTGGGCGGAGATACGCCCGAATATAGCCTTACGACCGCGATAGTCGAGAGGCTTATAGACCAGATAGAAGGCACCATGGAGAGACTCGACATGGGCCTCTTGGTAACGACCTCGAGAAGGACGCCCAGGACCGTTGAAGAACTTTTAAAGAAGCGCCTGGGATCCAGTCCGCGATGCGGCCTCCTGGTAATAGCCAATGAGAGCAATATGAAGAACGCTGTAGGCGGTATACTGGGCTTGAGCGATATTATCCTGGTATCGGGCGAGAGTATATCCATGGTATCTGAGGCCGTCTCTTCAGGAAAGAGGACGCTCGTATTCGACCTGGAAAAGAAGAGGCATTCCGGTAAGCACGCTTGCGCCATAGAGGCATTGGCCAGGGACGGGCATATCGTGAAGGCGCCGGTCGGCAGTGTCGGAGAGATCATAGACAGAGAGTGTGGCAAGCCGGGCGATTTCAAGAAGTTTAATGACCGGCATACGATGTATCAGAAGCTTTACAGGGTGATATAGCATGAATATACTCCAGATATTACCGGAGCTCAATATTGGAGGCGTCGAGCGCGGTACGATAGAGATGGCGAGATACCTGGTAGAGAACGACCATAAAGCGGTCGTGGTCTCGGGAGGCGGAAGGCTTGTGCGCGAATTGGATATAATAGGGGCGAGGCACTACGCGCTTCCCGTAGGGAGGAAGTCTATCTTTACGATGGCGAGGATGGTATGGAAGCTGCGCGATGTTATAAAGAGAGAGAATATAGACGTGGTCCACGCCCGCAGCAGGGTGCCCGCGTGGATAGCCTTTGCCGCCTGCAGGATGACGGGGTGCCGGTTTGTGACGACCGCTCACGGCTATTACAAGAATAGGTTTACGAGCCGGGTCATGGGATGGGGAAAATTAGTCATAGTCGCCTCTCAGATAATCGCCAGGCGCATGATCGAGGGCTTCAATGTGCCGTATACAAGGATCAGGTTCATACCGCGCGGGGTCGACCTTGAAAAATTCAAGTTTACAGGCGCTAGAGATAGAAGAGGTACCGGTTTCACCATAGGGGTGATATCGAGGATAACGCCTATAAAGGGGCACGCTTATTTGATTAAGGCCCTATCTGTCGTATCCAGGGTCATTCCTAATCTTAAGGTGTTGATAATAGGCGAACCATCACCGGGAAAAGAGGATTACAAAGAGGAGCTGGAGCTCCTTGTAAAGAGGTTGGCCCTCACCAGGATTGTGGAATTCACAGGCTGGCAGGAAGATGTGCCCGGAGTCCTGTCAAAGCTGGATATGATCGTCCTGCCTACGGTGACCCCGGAGGCGTTCGGCAGGGTTATCATAGAGGCGCAGGCGTGCGGCGTACCAGTTGTGGCGACAAAGGTTGGCGGCGTGGTGGAGCTCGTTGAGGATGGAACGAACGGCCTGCTTGTACCTCCCGAGGATATCCGTTCGCTGCAGGACGCTATAGTGAGGATAGCCAAAGACAAGGACCTTGCGCAAAGATTGAGCGAGAACGGCAGGAAGAACGCGGAGAGATACTCTCTGAAGGAGATGGCCGCTAAGACCATAGACCTTTATAAGGAGATCA
>JBDRDE010000170.1:0-2016 GCA_043821065.1 Candidatus Omnitrophota bacterium | reverse complement strand
GAGGAGGTTCGGCCCCGATGTCATATCCTGCCCGACGTGCGGAAGGTGCCAGACCGATATAGAGGGCATAGTTCATCAGCTGAAGTCTGAGCTCCGGAGTGCGAAGCGAAGCGAAGCCTGCCCGAAGGGTACTCCGGAGTGCGGACTCCGGACTAAGAACCCGTTTACAATTGCCATAATGGGCTGCGAGGTCAACGGCCCCGGAGAGGCGAAGCACGCGGATATAGGCATCGCGGCAGGTAAGGGCTGCGGAATATTGTTTAAAAAGGGCAAGGTCATTAAAAAAATAGATGAGAAAGATTTTATTAAGGAGATAAGAAAGGAGCTGAAAGCTGACAGCTGACAGCTGAAAGCTGTATCATGCGCTGGACAGAAGCTTTTATACCGACACTGAGAGAAGACCCTTCCGACGCTGAGGCCGTAAGCCATAAACTCATGGTCCGTGCGGGCCTCATTCGTAGGCTCGGTTCGGGGACATATTCGTACCTTCCTTTAGGCCTGAAGGCCCTGCGCAAAGCCGAAAACATCATAAGAGAAGAGATGGACAGAAAAGGGGCGCTTGAAGTATTGATGCCCGCCATCCAACCCGCGGAGATCTGGAAGAAGACCGGCAGGTTCGATCTTCTCCGGGAGATCCTCATTACCTACAAGGACAGGTCGGGAAAGATAAATGTCTTCGGGCCTACTCACGAGGAGGTAATAACAGACCTCGTCTCCAGGGATGTCAGATCCTACCGGGATATACCCAAGATCATCTATCAGATACAGACGAAGTTTAGAGACGAGCCGCGCCCCAGATTCGGGGTCTTGCGCTCGAAAGAGTTCGTAATGAAGGACGCCTACAGCTTCGATACGGACTGAAAGGCTTTAGACGCTTCGTATGAGAAGATGTACGATGCCTATTGCAGGATATTCGAGCGCTGCGGTATAGATTATATACCCGTAGAGGCTGACTCAGGATTCATGGGCGGCGATGTATCACACGAATTCATGGCGCCGGCCACTTGCGGCGAAGATAAGATCATAGTGTGTAAAGCCTGTAAATACGCGGCGAGCGTGGAGAAGGCGGAGTGTAAGACAGTGGCCAGTGGTCAGTGGGCAGTGGACAGAAAAGAAGAGCAGAGTCATATAAAAGAAGTCCACACCCCGGGAGTAACCACGATAGAGAGTGTAAGTAAATTTTTGAAGATAAAGCCCGAAAGGCTGGTAAAGACGCTCATATATCAGTCAGAGAGCGGCCCCATAGCGGTCCTCATAAGAGGAGACCATGAACTCAATGAGGCAAAACTAAGACGCGCCACCAAATGCGCTACCCTTGCAATGGCTGATGACGGTGTTATAGCCAAGATTACAGGTGGGCCTGTCGGTTTCAGCGGCCCCGTCGGGCTAAAGGGTGTCAGGATCGTGGCTGACCATGCCATAGCGAATATCCCAGATTTTGTTGTGGGCGCAAATAAGAAGGATACCCATTTAATAAACGTAAATCTTGAGAGAGATTTTTCCGTAAAAGAGTGGGCGGACCTGCGGTATATAACAGGATCTGATAGCTGCCCAAAATGCGGCAAGGATATAGATCTGAAGACCGCTCTAGAATTGGGCCATATCTTTAAGCTGGGTACAAAGTACAGCTCTTCGATGGGCGCGAAATACCTTGATGAGAAAGGGTCGGAAAAAGAGATCATAATGGGTTGTTATGGAATAGGCGTAAATAGAATACTCGCCGCCACTATCGAGCAGAAGAATGACAAGAACGGCATCATCTGGCCCATGGGGATCGCGCCCTACAGTGTGGTCATAATAGAGATCGACCCGAGCGACAAAGATATAAAGGCAGAGTCCGAGAGGATCTATAAAGAGCTCACGGATTCAGGTGTGGATGCCCTATTGGATGACAGAGACGGCCGCCCTGGTGTCAAGTTCAAGGACGCCGATCTTATAGGCATACCCATCCATGTAATAGTAGGCAAGAAGCACCTCAAGGACGGTAATGTAGAATTGAAGGTAAGAAGTACCGGC
>JBDRDE010000169.1:0-11141 GCA_043821065.1 Candidatus Omnitrophota bacterium | reverse complement strand
CCGCCTCCTTGCCCACCAGCTTGCCCAACACCAACATCTGCGCGCACAGTTCGGAGAAGTCTTTTGCCATGGGGAATACTACTACGTTCATACCCAATAGTTTCATCTTCTCTACAGCCCTTAGCTCTGTTAGAGATGTAGCTACAACGAGATCCGGCTTAAGGCTTACTATCTTTTCTAGGTTTACTTCAACCACGGTTCCGACTATTTCTATCACTCTTTTTGTATCAGGTATCCGGCAGTAAGTGGTGCGGCCTACGAGGCTCTCCTGGGCGCCAAATGTGTAGATCTCCTCTGTTAAAGAAGGTGCCAAGGATACTATCCGCTCAGGTGAGGCCCCGGCCCTGCCCGTATCTACACAGAATACCAGGCAGGCTATAACTAAAACCATAGGAATGATTTTATTGCCAGTCATATACATATCCGCACACTCTGCAATGTATGGCATTCGGCCGTATGCCCGCGCCACAGCCGAGACAGCTCTTCTGGCCGTCCTTAGGCGATGGGATGTCACCTATGACAGACCTATAAGCTTTGTAGTAATAAAGATGCTCTCTATTAAAGAATTTAACCGGATATTCTCTTCCCTTAAATTCTTCATTTGATACTTCCTCGGTTAATATGCGGCGCAGGCCCGTCATTCCAGATCCAACTTCCAGGGGCCTCTTACCCTGCCAGATAAATTCACCCGGGAGGGCTCCTTCAAAGGCCTTGCGTAATATCCACTTCCCACAGGTGCCGTCGCCGTCTCTTTTGATCTTTAGTTCATGCCCGATGGATAGCGCGAACTCTATGACCTCTTTTTGTATAAAAGGCTGGACTATCTCTATTCCGAAATGGTTGCCTATAATATTTGAGCTAAAACTCATCTCTTTAGATATCCTTTTTATATAGCCATCCAGATCCTTGATGCCGCGCATATAATCGTATCCGGCAAAGAGCTCATCGCTTCCATCCCCTGTCATTACCGTGCGCATCCCCAGGTCTCTTGCTTTTTTGAGACCAAAGTAGACTACAAGATCGTTCGGCAGAGCGGGGTCAAAAGACTCCAGTATCTTTATGACTTCAGGCACGCTCTCGATAGCCTCTTGTATTTTTATGTCTACAATATGGTGTTCCATGCCGATAAAGCCGGATATAGCGCGTGACAATCCGAGATCCTCTCCCGAAGACTCCAGGCTTACGGTAATCGCCTTGGAGTCCGGACTGAGATGCGCCAAGATGGCAGAATCGAGCCCACCTGAGAATAAGAGCCCCGCATCTTTACCGGCAGTAACATTATTTTTAATGAGTCTTTTTAGTTCTCTCGTTATGTTTTCCATAGTTATATCTCTATTTTATTAGAATGAGACTGAACAAAAGGACAGAGTTTTCAGAGATCTCATTGACCGCGCCAATGGTATCCCCTGTCATCCCGCCGATCTTATTCTTGATATAAAATATCGACAGTACTGCCGAGACCAGGCTGAGTGTAAATACCGCTATGCCTGTAAGACCCGATAGCCAATAAAACAGACTGAGCGTGAGCAGCCCACCGAAAATTACATCTTTGGGTTTCGCATTCGTTATAAACAACTTAGCCTTACCGTCCTGGCGCGCATATTTCGATGTGACGCAACTTAGCGCCTGTGACCATCTGGAAAATGTGGCCATCAACAGTAATGATTTCCAAAGATGGTCAATGGGTGTGCCTGCGATAATAGAGAATTTTAGGAGCAGCATAATAACTAAGCAGGCCGCACCCAAGGCGCCGGTGTTGCTGTCGCGCATTATATTGAGAATGGCGTCTCTAGGCTTTCCTGAGCATAACCCATCGCATGTATCGGCAAATCCGTCTATATGTATCCCCCCGGTAAGAATGAAAGAGGCCGCCAAAAGTATCGCTGCTATAACAAAACTTGGCAAGGTGCCTATGACAAAAGTTATCAGGCAGAGTATTGCACCTATAATGGCGCCTACCAGAGGAAAATAGAGCAGAGATTTAGCTGCGTCATCTGGGATGCGCGCGCTTGTTCTACCAGGCACTGGTAGAATGGTCAGGAAGCTAAGTGCTAATAGGAGTCTTCTCATTTGTCCTTTGCGAGACAGAAGCGCTCTCAAACGTAGCCATCTGCGTCAATATCTTTACACTTGCCTCAACGATACTTATGCCCAGCGCGGCGCCGGTCCCCTCTCCGAGCCTGAGGTTCAAAGCGAGTAGAGGCTCAAGCTTCATAAAATCGAGGGCTATCCTGTGCCCTTTTTCCACTGAAGTGTGCGCGGCGATCATGTACTCTCTGGTTTCAGGGGCCAGCTGATAAGCCAAGAGTGCCCCTGCTGCGGAGATGAAGCCATCGAGTACCACAGGGATCCTTCTGGAGGCAGCTGATAGTATAATGCCGGCGATGCCCCCAATCTCAAAGCCACCTACCTTGGATAAGACGTCTAAAGCATCGCAAGGGTCGGGAGCGTTTATTTGAATGGCCTCTTTTATTAAAGAGACCTTTTTTGATAGCGATTTATTTCCGATCCCGGTGCCCCTTCCAGTAACATCTTCTACTGAAGCCTTTGTAATTACTGATGTTATGGCGCTTGATGCTGTGGTGTTGCCTATGCCCATGTCACCAGTGCCAGCTATGTCTATCCCCTCCTTGAGAGCTGATTCGAAGATCTCTATACCATTCTCTATCGATTTAATCGCTTCATTCCGTGACATTGCCGGCCCTTTTGCCATATTTTTTGTACCATAGTTTACTTTTGCGATCAAGAGCCCCGGATCACCCTTAAGGTCGCAAGCTACGCCCAGATCGGCCACCACGACCCTTGCTCCTACGTGTTTAGCCAGTACGTTTATTCCCGCGCCGCCTTTTAGGAAATTATAGACCATCTGTGGTGTGACCTCTTTTGGAAACGCGCTGACCCCTTCATCGGTTATGCCGTGGTCGCCGGCCAGTGTAAATATGACCTTATTTTCTATAGTAGGGGATAAATTTCCTGTGATATTTACTACCTGCTTCGCTAGATCTTCCAGGCGCCCCAGGCTCCCCTGGGGTTTAGTAAGCGAATCGAGCTTCTTCTGGGCTTTATCAGAGATGCTGTAATCTACTCTTTTTATCTTTTCTATTGTATCCGCTAGCTTGCTCATATGGTTGTTATCCTTTTATTGTAACCGGTATCCCTACTTGCATAGAGACTACTTTATCGGATCTCCTGGCCAGTACCTGATTCGCTGTTCCCAAAAGATCCCTAAATCTCCTTGCCAGCGCGTTATCCGGCACTATCCCTTGGCCGACTTCATTCGATACTATAATAGTAACCGCTTTTACTCTGTAAGCCGACTCAGCCAGTTTTGAGACTTCGGCCTTGATCTTTCGGTCTGAAATATTGGCTGAAAGAAGGTTTGAGACCCAAAGCCCCAGGCAGTCTATCAAAATGATGTCGTATTTTGAGCCGATCTTTTTAATGAGAGCATCGAGAGATACTCCCTCTTCGTAGACCTTCCAGTTTTTAGGCCTTGAAAGCTTGTGGGCCTCTATCCTTGCGTTCATCTCTTCATCAGGCGAAGCGCATGTTGCGATTAAAGCCGCCTTCTTAAAACGCTTTGCCAGATTTACACCATAGGTGCTCTTTCCGCTCCTGGCGCCTCCGATAATAAGGGTTAGCTTATTCATAAATGCGATATGTCATCCATAGTCTCAATAGCAGCTTCTTGATCATCAGAATAGTCTATTATATTAAGAGCGGCATTGCGCTGCTCTATCTGCCAGAAGGAATCCATGCCCAGTTTTAGAGCGTCACAAAGTAGGACCCTTATGGGGCCGCCATGTGACACAAGCGCCGCTACACTGTACTTATTTTGTGACAATAGGCGCGAAAGGCCCGCTCTAACCCTGTCAAATAGCTCACTTAGCGTCTCACCTTGTGGGATACGTCCATGTATAAGGTTTGTGGTCCAGTTGATATAGTGCTCCTTATGCTTCTTAATTATCTCGTCGTATCTTAGGCTTTCAAAGATGCCGAAATCTATCTCTCTAAAATCAGGCAGATGCTCTACGGCTTCTACATTGAATGCTATGCTCGCTGTCTGTACGGCGCGCCTCAAATCGCTGGAGTATACCTTTTCTACCTTAAGGCCTCTCACGCGCCTGCCAAGAGACTCTGCTTGCGCTACGCCAGTATTATTCAACTCTGGGTCGCTTATTCCACAGTATCTGTTTTCTTTATTATAAGTTGTCTCACCGTGTCTGATCAATATTAGTTTTGTCATAAAAAAGACCCACCACCTATACGCGCCGCATTTGGCATGCGCGGATTAGTGCTGGGTTGCACCCTGATTTACTTCACCCTTCCTCGAGGACAGTTATATAGGTAGGTCTTCTGACTCCCCTGCTTTTTTGGCAGCCTTCCCATCTAGGATCAGACAGTGGCGTCAATGCCAATAAAGTTTCCGCTCTTGGCGGACTGGGTTACAGCGGCGGGACCGTAGCCGTTTTGCACGGCTTTCCCTTGCCTATATACCAATTTGTCAATGTTACAACTATACACCCACGATAGAGTGCTGTCAATCCTTTTATAATAGGATAGGCTAATATTCGATTCCCTTGCGTGCCGGTAGCCCCTTGGTGTATGGGTGCTTGATTAGGCGCATCTCTGTTACATAATCCGCTTTGTTGATGAGCCATTCTGGCGCCCCTCTTCCAGTAAGGACCAGTTCCGATATTCCGAATTTTGAGTTTATAAGCGAGAGCACCTCTTTTTTTGTAACAAAGTCCTGGTCTACCGCGTTTAAGATCTCATCCAGTATGACAATAGCATAATTTCCTTCAAGGATGACATTTTGGACGGTCTTGAGGTCCTGAGAGAATCTCTTTTTTAGGGACTCCGCTGCGGCGCCGCGTAAATGCTTTTCATAAAACATCGGGTGCGTCTGGTCAAAAGTCACTACCTTTAGCAAGCTTTCTAAAAGATTGGTCGTCTTGGATTCCCCATTTGTACCTTTTTTAAGGAACTGGAAGACGCAGACCTTCATTCCCCATCCTATAGCCCGCATAGCCAGCCCTAAGGCGGCGCTTGTCTTGCCCTTGCCCTTTCCCGTATAGATATGTATGTGGACCTTTCTCTGTTTCATCTTTAAGAGAGCCTCCTTGTCTTTGCCAGCCCGATAAAACCATCCTTAAAGGCGTCGTTCTCGAATACGCGGTGTATATATGTTCCGAATATGCCGCCCTCTTCGTTCACCGCCCCGTCGGATAGCTCCACTTCAATGCCGTCTCTTTTTGTTATATTGAATAGCGGCCGTGAACCGCGTAGGTATTTTGTCCTTCCAAGGTGCGTCTCAAACCCTGAATGCGCGCTATTTGTGTCATTCATTCTATCTGCCAGAGGCCCGGGCAGGGTCTGGAATTCCACGGCGTGCGAGACTATATTTACCATTAGGCGTGTAACTATCTGGAAGAATCCCAGGCCCTCAGACTGCGAGATCCCGTATTCGCTCCCCTTTATATCGATGATCTTTGTGCCCAGCATCTGGAAGCCGCCGCCTATGCCGAAAATTATGCGCCCCTTCTTTGCCAACCGTCTTATCTGGTTCGTATAACCGGCTCTTTTAAGGTATTGGTAGTCGAGCAGGGTGTTTTTGGTACCGGGCAAAATAAGCACATGCGGGTCTTCTATATTTTGACCCATATTTACAAAGCGCAGATTTACGTCCTGGCTTGCGGCCAGGGCATCGAAGTCAGAGAGATTGGAGGCGCGAGGTAGAATGAGAACCTCTATATCTATCTTTGTATCACCGGCCCTCATAGAGTCCGCCCTGGCCTATTCTTTACGAAGAGCCTTACAGCTAAGAACCCTAATATCACTAAGAGTGCGAAGGCAAGAGAGAATACGTTGAAATACTTTTCGAGCATGCCCTTGATCTCTTCTCCAAAAAAGTATACCGCGGTACCCACAAGAAAGAATCGCCCTCCCCTGGATATAATAGAGGCCAAGATGAACCTGGTAAAATTTATGTAGAAGACGCCGGCTGAGATGGTAAAGAGCTTATAAGGTATGGGTGTAAAACCCGCGATGCCCACAGCCCAGACATCATATTTGTTAAAATAGTTATGCACTGTCTCTATATTTTTTTTAGATACAAGCTTTTCAAGCAGCGGCCGCCCGCCTTTTTTGCCTATCATGTATCCCAGGATCGCTCCGAGAACAGAACCGGCCGTAGTGATGGCTGCGAGATAGAAGCTTGTCTTTGGGTCCACCAGGGCCAGTGCTATCAGCAGTATGTCCGGCGGCACAGGAAAGAAAGAGGACTCCGCAAAGGCCAATACAAAGAGCCCCAACGGCCCCATAGGCAGGAACTTCTCCATGGTCCAACTTGTGATATCGCTAAGAACTTTAATCTTCTAGTTCTCCTTTTTCCAGCCTTCTTTTCCTATCAAGGGCACAAAGACACACCCGCATACCTCTTCTTGCGAGACGCCGCCCTCATTCTTCTTGACCACGGTAAGCGCCTGGCTGAAAGCTCCCCCTATGGGTATCACCAGCCTGCCCGGGTCGCCCAATTGGGAGATGAGGCTATCCGGGACACGCGGCGCGCCTGCCGTGACTATTATTCTGTCGAACGGCTCGTGCTCTTTCCAACCCAAGGTCCCATCGCCGATATTTATACGGACGTTCGAATATCCCAGCCTTTTGAGGGCCTCTTCCGCTTTATCGGCAAGAATGGGAAATCTCTCTACAGAATATACCTCCGTTGCTAATTCCGCCAGGATCGCGGCCTGATAACCGCTCCCGGTCCCGACTTCGAGGACCTTCTCATCTCCTTTGAGTTCGAGCTGTTCTGTCATGAGGGCGACCATGTAGGGCTGAGATATCGTCTGCCCATCTCCGATAGGAAGCGGGTGGTCGGCGTAGGCGGTGTCACGCATATTTGCCGGGACGAATTCATGCCGCTCGACCTTTTCGAATGCGCGCAAGACCCGTGAAGAGGTTATGCCGCGCCCTAAGAGTTGCTCGCGGACCATGCGATCCCGGAGGGCATCATAGTTCATATTCTTTTTGTGAGCCGCTCGAACTTCAGGGCCAGTATGAGCCTTATGAAGCGCAAGGCATCTTTTACCGGGTTGATGGCGCTGACCTCACCTTTGTATATGGTCTTTACTGGTATGGAGTCTATCTTGAATTTGTGCTTTCCCGCGCGTATAAGTATCTCGGATTCTGTCTCGAACTTCGAAGATATTAGATCGATGTTTTGCAAGACCCTGCTTCGTATAAATCTAAAACCGCACTGGGTGTCAGGAATATCGCACCCGCATATGTCTGAGATAAAACTCGACAACCGCCTGTTGGTGAGCCGCCTTATAAAAGGCATTGTGGATTGATCTTTCATCCTATTGCCCACAATGAGATCGGCCCCTGTAGACTCGGCGGCGCTTACGAAGCGCCCTATATCGTCCGGGTCGTGCTGACCGTCCCCGTCCATAACGACAACGGCGTCATATCCATTTTCTATGGCGTGTTTAAAGCCCATCTTAAGGCTCGCCCCTTTACCCATGTTCTTGTCGTGTGCTATTACGTGGGCGCCGCCCGACCTGGCTATCTCTGAGGTATTATCGTCAGAACCATCATCCACCACGACCACGTCCAGGCCCAGTTTCTTTATACTTTTAATCAATTCGCCTATGGCCCTAGATTCGTTATATGTCGGTATTATGATACAGATATTCATATTGATCCGGCGGTATTGCCTGCCCAGGGATCATGGAACATGAACCACTGATCCGGGTATTTAGCGACATACCTCTCTATAGTGTTGAGTGTTTTTTGGACTACATTCTTTATGTCCTCTTCTTTATTATTGGTGATCTCGTAATCGATCGGCCGCTCTATTGTAAGTTTATGCTTATCTCCGCTCTCTCTTGTAATAAAGACTGGCACGAGCGGGCATTTGGCCCTTATGGCAAGGATGCCTATCCCAACAGGGAAATAGGCAGGCTTGCCGAAGAAGTCCACCTTTATGGAGTTATCACTGAAGTCCCTGTCAGGCAGTATGGCTATAGTCTCGTTCTTGGCGAGAAGCCTCATGCACGTCCTGATGCTTCCGCCGAGAGGGATGCTGCCCATGCCTTTCGACCCTCTCTGAGCCACAAAGAAGTCGTTGACCCTCTTGTTCTTGTGAGCCCAGGCTATAGCGTGTATGGGGATGCCCAATCTGGATACAAGGCCTCCGCCCCATTCCCAGTTGCCCAGATGGGCCGAGAAGAGGACCGCGCCTTTATTCTGTTTAAGGGCATCTCGTAAGTTCTGGGCCCCCTCTATCTTAACATGCTTCTCTACATATTTGTCGCCCATCTTGCTGAACCTGAGGAATTCCACCAGGTACTTGCCGAAATTGCGCAGCACCTCTCTGGCTACGCGGCGTATCTTCTTCCTGTCGCTGCCCAGGACATGCTCAAGATTGCCCATCACAAGCACCCTGTCTTTTTTAGATAGTAGAAAATGTATATCCGCCACTCGTGATGCGAACCAGAAGGAGAATCTCACTGGCAGCGTTGTCGCGAAGAATTGCCCTATCCTGTATATTATATATAACATAGTTTAAGATGCCGCCTCAAGCACGAATCTCGCGATCTTGAGAGATGAGTCGTACTTGGCTTTCTTTCTGATCTCTGTCTTCATGTTGTTCAGCTTCTCCTCATTTGACAAGAGCTCTTCGAGAAGGACTATCGCGTCTTTCTCGTCATTTGCTTTTACGGCTAGGCCGTTATCAAGCAAAAAACGCGTATTCATTGTCTCCTGTCCAGGCAAGGGGTGGATTATTACCATTGGCAAGCCCTTGGACATCGCCTCAGCGGTAGTCAAGCCGCCCGGTTTTGTGATGATCAAAGAAGCGATCTCCATGAATTCATCTATCTTCTCTGAGAATTCGAAAAGAAGCGCCTTCTTTTTAAAGTACCTGATCTCATTGGCTAGAGATTTATAAAGCCTCTTGTTTTTGCCCGTAATAACTATGATCTGAAGATCAAGACGCGATTTGTCCACAAGCGGGACCAGTTTCTTCATGGGGCCGAGCCCCTGCCCGCCGCCCATAACGAGCACAACGGGTTTGCCTGGGTTGAGAGAGTATTTTTTAAAGAGCTCTTCTCTGTTATGTTTCGTAAAGAACCTAGGATCTACGGGTATGCCGAGCGGTCTTATCTTTGTATCGGAGACGCCGTTCTGGATGAGTTTCTGGCCTGTCTCTTCGGATGGGACTATATATGCGTCAACGTCTTTATAGACCCAGTATGAGTGGGGCGCATAATCTGTGAGCACGCCTATAAGGGGGACGGTCAAGCCGCTGGTCCTCTTCATGTCTGATACGATCCCACAGGGAAAGGCCTGTGTGCAGACAACAACGTCCGGGCGAAAATCGTCTAGAAGGGCCTGCATTTTACCCGAGCTATACTTGTGTATATACTCCTTCAGTCTCTGGGACTTCTTTACGACAACCGGATTGTCATATAAGTATTCCCAGACCTCAGGCCTTCTCTTTATGACCGCCATATAGGTCCTGTTTATTATTCTCTCGAGCAGCGGGTTCGTGTAATTGAATGAGTTTACCGATCTGGACTGGACGGCCACGTCCAAGAGAGAGAGTGACCGCTCAATGGCCAAAGCGGCCCTGTGGTGGCCGGAATTCTCAGATATATACATGAGGAGGATCCTTTTGCTCAAGAGTCTCTATGCCTCCATGTTAGGTAGTCTCTCTTTTATTCTATCACAGCGAGCTGATCGCCCACCTGGACAGTGTCGCCTTCTTCGCAATTGATCTCTTTTATGGTCCCGCTCGCGGGTGAGGGCACGTTAAAAGTGGCCTTGTCTGTAGCCATCTCGACAAGGTCGTCGCTCTCCTTCACCGTGTCACCTACCGCGAAATGCCAGAAAGAGATGACCGCGCTTTTTACGTCTTCCCCAAGTTCGGGCAGTTTAACCTTTACCATTGTCCGTTCCTCCATGTTCTGAATACATCTTCAAAAGAGTCCGTCAAGCGTTTCCGCGCTTCCGCGATATCGACGCTCTTATTTAACAGCGAAGCTATTGAGACGGCCTTGCACCCTTTCAGGCCGCAAGGAGTTATCATATCGAAAAACTTAAGGTCGGGGTCTACGTTGACGCTGATCCCGTGATATGCGACCCATCTCGTTATGCTTATGCCTACAGAAGCGATCTTCGACTCATTATCTACCCAGACCCCGGATGCCCCTGGGACCCTGAAACCTTCTATCCCATAACTTAGAAGAAAGTTTAAGATTACCTCTTCCAGCATTTTTATATATACGCGTATATCGCAAGAATAGCCTCTAAGGTCGATGATCGGGTAGATCACAAGCTGCCCCGGGCCGTGGTAGGTTATGTCACCTCCCCTATCGGTCTCTATCAGTTCTATGCCCATCTCCCTGATATCTTCAAGGGCGGCCAAAAGGTTCGCTTTTGAGCCCAGCCTACCTATTGTAAAGACCGGCGCGTGCTCAGTAATGATGACCGTATCATGTATCGCGCCGGATATGCGCTTTCTAAGAAGATCTTTTTGCAAAGCAAAAGTTTTTTGGTATTCAGACAGCCCGAGATCTGTTATGTTCGCTATCTTTGCTTTCTGAGAAGTCTCGATCATATAGAATGGATCGGTCTGCCCTCAAGCAGGAATGCCGCCTCCATAAAAGCTTCAGATAGTGTGGGGTGAGCGTGGATCAGCTCGCAAATATGACTAACAGGCATCCGCTGCCTTACAGCTATTGCTGCTTCATGTATCATCTCTGTGACCTGGTGGCCTACCATCTGTGTTCCGAGCGTCTCTCCACTCTTCTTATCGGATACGATCTTCACAAAGCCGTCTTTCTCGCCTATGGTGTGCGCCTTGCCTATGGCCCCAAACGGTATTTTAGAGACCTTTACTTCGTACCCCTTATCTTTCGCTTCGCCTTCGGTAAGGCCGACCGTGGCTATCTGGGGCTCTGTATATATGCACAAAGGAACGCTACCATAGTCTATGCGCGTATCTTTACCCAGGATGTTATCACACGCCGTGATGCCTTCGTGCGAAGCGACATGTGCCAAAAGGTAGCCGCCTATAGCGTCACCTATTGCGTATATGCCCGCTACCCCGGTCCTCAAGTGATCGTCAGTAA
>JBDRDE010000168.1:0-6816 GCA_043821065.1 Candidatus Omnitrophota bacterium | reverse complement strand
ATTAAGGAGGTAAGAAATGAGTGTAAGAGTAGGTATTAATGGTTTTGGAAGAATAGGAAGGAATGTTCTGCGCGCGGCAATCGACAATGACTTTATCGAGATCGTGGGAGTAAATGATCTCCCTGTTCCGATAGATGTCTTGGCCCATCTCTTGAAGTATGATTCTGTGCACGGCCGGCTTAAAGTAAAGGTGGAGGCCAAGAAAGACTCTATCGTCGTGGATGGAAAAGAGATCAAGATCATGACATATAAAAACCCTGCTGAGATACCCTGGAAAGACCTCGATGTGGATATCGTAGTTGAGTCCACCGGCGTCTTCACCGAGAAGGAGAAGGCCGAAGCGCACATCAAAGCGGGCGCCAAGAAGGTGATCATATCAGCGCCAGCTAAGAACGAGGATATCACTATCGTCTTGGGTGTAAACGAGGGCATGTATGATCCTGATAAGCACAATGTGATATCTAACGCGTCCTGTACGACCAACTGTCTTGCTCCTGTAGCCAAGGTCTTATTGGATAACTTCGGTATAGAGCGCGGGATCATGACGACCATACACTCTTATACAAATGACCAGAAGATACTAGACCTTCCGCATAAGGACTTGAGAAGGGCGAGGGCCGCGGCGCTCTCAATGATACCCACGTCGACCGGTGCCGCAAAGGCCGTCGGCTTGGTGCTGCCTCAGCTCAAAGGCAAGATGGACGGCCTGGCAATAAGGGTCCCAACGCCTAACGTATCCTTGGTAGACCTGGTCTGCACCGTATCCAGGGATGTTACGGTAGAAGAGGTAAACAAGGCCCTCGAGACCGCAGCCCTGGGAGAGCTTAAGGGCATCTTGGAATATACCGAAGAGCCTCTCGTATCGAAAGACTTCAATGGTAACCCGGCCTCATCGATAGTCGACGCCAAGTCGACCAAGGTCATCGACAAGAGGCTCGTTAAGATCCTCAGCTGGTATGATAACGAGTGGGCTTACTCATGCAGAGTCGTGGATCTTATTGAGTATGTAGCGAAGAAGAGCAAGGTAGCGAAGGCGGCAACAGCGTAAAAAATTTCAAGTGTTGGGTGACGGCGGGGGCTCGCCTCCGCTCGTTGCTCGCAAAAGCCTGTAGGCCAGGTTTAAACCTGGCCTACAGGCTCCTGTAGAAAATTGCATATTTAGCGGTGCCGCTAGACATAATGTAAAGTGGCACCGTATGAATTATGAGGGAGAAGTGTAATGAACAAGAAGTCGATAAAAGATTTTGCATTAAAGGGTAAACGAGTCCTTATAAGGGCGGACTTTAACGTCCCTCTTGACGGGGACCTGAAGATCACAGACGATACCAGGATCAGCTCATCTATCCCGACGATCGAGTACGCCCTGAAGAACGGCGCCTCAGTAGTCCTTATGAGCCACCTGGGGCGGCCCAAAGGCAAGGTGAATGACAGCATGCGGCTCACGCCCGTGGCGGAGCGCCTAAAAAAGCTCCTGGGAAGAGACGTCAAGAAGCTCGACGAGTGCGTGGGCGAGAGCGTAAAGGCTATTGTGAAAAAGAGCGTCCCGGGCGATGTCATACTGCTCGAAAACCTCAGGTTCCACAAGGAAGAGGAGAAGAACGACCCGGCTTTCGCCAAGGAGCTGGCCGCGCTGGGCGATATATTCGTCAATGACGCCTTCGGGACCTGCCACAGGGCGCACGCCTCCACTGAAGGTGTTACCAAGTATCTGCCTTCGGCATCGGGATTTTTGGTGGAGAAGGAGATAGAATATTTTGAAAAGCTCCTGCGGGCCCCTGAGAAGCCCTATGTGTCGATATTGGGCGGGGCGTAGGTCTCCGACAAGATAGAGGTCATAAACTCACTCATGGAGTCGGTAGACGCGATATTGATCGGCGGCGCCATGGCCTATACCTTTTTAAAGGCAAAAGGGGTCGGCGTAGGCTCTTCTAAACTGGAGGCAGACAAGCTGGAACTGGCCGACCAGATACTGAAAAAGGCCGTAGAGAAAAAAATAAAGTTTATACTGCCCTCAGACCACGTTGTCGCAGACAAGATAGGCGAAGGCGCGGTTGTCAAGGAGGTCACGGGCGATATTCCTGATGGGTGGATAGGGCTCGATATAGGAAAGGCGACCATAAAGAGCTTCAAAGAGGTCCTGGCCAAGGCGAAGACCGTGGTGTGGAACGGTCCTGTCGGCCTCTTCGAGATGGACGAGTTTGCGAATGGGACCAGGGAGATAGCCGAGTATATTGCGGGTCTTGAGTGCACCAGCGTTATAGGCGGGGGCGATACCGCGGCAGCCATCGCGAAGTTCGGGCTCGAGAATAAGATGTCGCACATATCTACCGGCGGCGGCGCGTCCCTCGAATACCTGGAAGGGAAGGTCCTGCCCGGGATAGCGGCATTGAGCGATAAGGAAAGCTAATTATTACGGTTAGCGGTCCGCGGTTATCGGTTTTCGGCGCTAACCGCAAACCGCCCACCGACAACCGAAACATATGAGGAATGCTATGACACGTAGATATATCATTGCCGGCAACTGGAAGATGAATAAGACCATAGGAGAGGCGATAGAGCTCGCCAACGGCCTTAAGAGGGAACTGTACGAGGTCTCAGGCCTCGATATTGTCATTTGCACGCCTTTTACCGCTTTATCGGAGGTCGCCGAAGTGACGATCAATTCTAATATAGCGCTTGGAGGGCAGAACCTATTCTGGGAGGCGAAGGGCGCATACACTGGCGAAGTCTCTGCCGATATGCTCAAAGACGCGGGCTGCGAGTATGTCATCATCGGCCATTCCGAGCGCAGGAAGTATTTTGGTGAGACCAACGAGACCGTTAACAAAAAGATAAGCGCGGCGCTCAAAGCGGGCCTGCTCCCGATCGTATGTGTGGGAGAGGTCTTAGAGGAGAGAGAGGCAGGAAAGACATTCGACGTCGTGCGCGATCACGTGGAGAATTCTTTAAAAGACTTATCGAAAGACGATATGCAGAAGATCACATTGGCATACGAGCCGGTCTGGGCCATAGGCACAGGCAAGACCGCTACCCCTGAGCAGGCCGAAGAGGTCCACGGGTTCATAAGAGGCCTTCTCGAGAAATTGTGGGGCAAAGATACGGCCGAGGCTGTCAGGATACAGTACGGTGGGAGCGTCACCCCCGAGAATGTCGAAGGGCTTATGTCGAAAGAGAATATTGACGGGGCCCTCGTGGGAGGAGCCAGTTTAAAGATAGAGAGTTTTTCAGAGATGATAAAGAAGTCCGATCTATTATCATCAAAAGTGAGGTGAAGAGTGTACATATTTCTGATCGTGATCCATATAATAGCCTGTATCGTCCTTGTGCTCACAATATTGCTGCAATCCGGCAGGGGCGGTGGCCTGAGTGAAGCATTTGGGGGCGGCTCGACCTCGACCATATTCGGGACGAGCGCTTCGAATTTTTTACAGAAGGCTACGTCCGCGTGTGCCATCATCTTCCTGGTGACGTCTCTTAGCCTCGCGGTATTGTCTAGCCATAGGTCTAAGTCCCTGATGCAGCTCGATAGGATAAAGAGGGTTCTGCCGCAGGCGCAGAGACAGGTGATGCCGCAGGATATAGATATGGCGGTACCTGTACAAGAGCCTATGCCGATAGGAGAGGCTTTGCCGATAGAAGAGGCAGTGGAGCCCGTGCCAGGGCCGATATCAACAGGAGAGGCTTTGCCGATTGAAGAGGCAGATATACCCGTTACAGAGTAGATCGCGATTTTACGCCCACGCACCCGTCCCGCTTTGCGTGACGGTGCGGGATTTCGCTCCACGAGGAAATACCGAAGATAAAGATGCCAAGGCTGTGAGACCGTGGAGCTCCACAAACGTGAAAAGGCCGCTCTGCATTGGAGCGGTCTTTCTATTTTTATTCCTATCTTGCGCCTTCGCCCAAGAGGATGCCCCGGTATGCGGCGAAGCTCGGTCAAGCCGCAACCCTGTATCAAGCATCGCCTACGGCGAAGCTCGGTCAAGCCGCAACCCTGTATCAAGCATCGCCTACGGCGATGCTTTCGTAAGCGCTTCTATCGGTGATGCCCGGACGCTCGTCCCCATATTGGCCTCCGACAGCGCTTCGGGGTCGATAGTAGGCCTTGTATTCAACGGCCTTGTGAAATACGATAAAGATATAAAACTTACCGGAGACCTCGCGGAGAGTTGGGAGGTCAAAAACGCCGGCCTCACCATAATATTTCACCTAAAGAGAGGCGTCAAATGGCACGACGGCGCGGATTTTACCGCCAAAGACGTAAAGTTCACATACGAGAAGCTCATAGATCCGGAAGTACCCACCCCATACAGCGGAGATTTCAAGAAGATAGCGTGGCTTGAGATAATAGACGACTACACCGTGAAGGTGCAATATAAAGAGATCTTCTCACCCGGACTGGCCAGCTGGGGCATGGCCATAATGCCGGAGCACCTTTTAAGAAACGAGGACCTTCTCAAGACCGCATTTTCCAGGGACCCCATAGGGACCGGGCCGTACAAGTTTAAGAGGTGGAGATCGGGCGACAGGATCGATCTCGTATCGAACCACGACTACTTCGAGCACAGGCCTTACATAGACAGGTATATCTACAGGATCATCCCGGACACCACTACCATGTTCCTCGAGCTCCAGACAGAGAACGTGGACTCTATGGGCCTCTCACCGCTCCAATACAGCAGGCTAACAGGGACAGGGTTCTTCAATGAGCGTTTTGAGAAATTCAAGTACCCGGCATTCGGTTACACGTATATGGGCTACAACTTAAAAGATGAGAGATTCGCGGACAAGAGGGTGAGGCAGGCGATAAATTATGCTGTCGACAAAGAAGAGATAATAGACGGCGTTCTCTTCGGGTTGGGCAGGGTATGTACCGGACCCTTCGTTCCCGAGTCCTGGGCGTACAATAAAGACGTCGAGAGCGCGCCTTATGACCCGGTAAGGGCGAAAGGGCTCCTGATAGAAGCCGGATGGGCCGACTCTGACGGTGACGGATGGCTCGATAAAGGCGGCGAGCGGTTCGAATTTACTATACTGACAAATCAGGGCAATGACCAGCGAAAGCAGACAGCAGAGATAATACAGCGCAGGCTCAAAGAGGTGGGCATAAAGGTCAAGATACGCGTACTCGAATGGGCGGTATTCCTCAATGAGTTCATAGACAAGAGGAGGTTCGAGGCGATACTACTGGGCTGGGGGCTCTCTCGCGATCCCGATTGCTACGATATATGGCATTCATCCAAGACCAAGGAAGGTGAGTTCAACTTTGTAACCTACACCAATACCAATGTAGACTGGCTGCTCGAGTCCGGGCGCGGCACATTCGATATTGAAGCGAGAAAGAGGGCGTATCGCGCCATTCACCAGATACTTTACGACGATCAGCCGTACCTCTTCCTTTATGTCGCGGACGCTCTCCCCGTAGTCCACAAGAGGTTCAAGGGCGTAGAGGCCGCGCCCATAGGTATCGGCCACAACTTCATCGACTGGCACGCGCCAGAGACAGAGCAAAGGTACAGGCAGTAATGGGAAGAGCCAGAGAGTCAGAGAGTCAGAGTGTCAAAGAGTCAGAGTGTCAAAGTGTCAGAGAGTCAGAGTGGCAACGTCATTGCGAGGAAGCCTTGTATTGTTATCGGCTGACGAAGCAATCTAGGAAGTAAATAATATGATTACATATATTGTTAAACGACTACTAAATCTTCTACCAGTCTTTCTTGGTATAACGCTGATCTCGTTTGCTGTTATGCACCTGGCGCCGGGCAAACCCACCGATCTTATGATGGAGATGAATCCCAAGGCCGCCCATGAAGCGCAGGAGAGGCTGGATGAGATCTTCGGCCTCGACAGGCCTCTGCATGTCCAGTATATAGACTGGCTCAGGAAGATCCTCGTTCTCGATTTTGGCACCTCTTTTGTAGACGGGAGACCGGTGCTCCAGAAGATCGCGCAGAGGCTGCCCATAACTATATTCATAAACCTGCTGGCGATGATAGTCATAATAGCGGCCGCCGTCCCGATAGGCGTAAAGAGCGCCGTGGCCAGGGGTGGTCTATTCGACAAGGCATCGACTATCTTCGTCTTTGCCGGATTCGCCATGCCGAGCTTCTGGCTGGCGCTCATACTCATGTCGTTCTTCTCCGTAAGATTGGGGTGGTTTCCGGTATCCGGCATCACCTCACTCGATTTTGAGAATTTTTCATTTTTTAAGAAGGTCTTCGATGTCGCGCATCACATGGTATTACCGATAATCGTGGCGAGCATAGGCGGGTTTGCGGGGTTCTCCAGATATATGCGCCAGTCGATGCTTGGCGTGCTGGGGCAGGATTACATAAGGACTGCCAGGGCAAAGGGGCTCCCTGAATCGACGGTCATATACGGACACGCGCTCAAAAACGCGCTCTTACCGATAGTGACGATACTGGGGCTCTCCATACCGGGCCTTATAAGCGGCAGCGTCATATTTGAATCCATTTTCAATATACCCGGGATGGGCAGGCTCATGGTGGAGAGTGTCTTTACCAGGGATTACAATACCGTGATGGCGGGGCTCGTCCTCGCCGCGCTCCTTACGCTCCTGGGCAATCTCATAGCGGATCTCGCGTATTTTTATATAGACCCGAGAATAAAGGCAGAGGGTTAGATGAGAGATCTTATAAAAAATAAGCTGGCGGTTTTTGGGGCATCGACGATACTGATATTGATCGTACTGGCCGTCCTGGCGCCTCTCTTGTCTACGCATGACCCTAGCGGGATAAATATAAAAGAGGCGCTGGTGGGGCCTTCGCGTGCGCACCTCTTCGGCACGGACTCTCTGGG
>JBDRDE010000167.1:0-3056 GCA_043821065.1 Candidatus Omnitrophota bacterium | reverse complement strand
GATCCGGGCGCCCATATCATAAAATCAGCCATAGAGAACAACATACCTGTATATAGCATCCCCGGCCCAACGGCGCTTATCGCCGCGCTCTCCATTTCAGGAAAGCCTACCCATAAATTCGTATTCGAAGGGTTTCTCTCTAATAAGGCTTCTCAAAGGAAGAGGCGTCTCACGGAGCTGCTAGGAGAGGAGAGGACCATAGTTATTTATGAATCTCCACACCGCATATTAAAGATGCTAGAGGACCTCTCTTGCGTATTTGGCGATAGAGAGATAGTGCTCGCCAGGGAGCTCACGAAGAAGTTTGAAGAGGTAAGACGCGGCCGCCCGGCCGTGCTGCTCGACCACTTCAGGGCCACAAAGCCGCGAGGCGAGTTTATCATAATCCTGTAAGAAAAAAACCCAAAAAAAGATGGAATAAACTCTACACTCAGGCGTTATACATAGAGGGAGCCAAATAGCGCCTATTTTTTTGCCCATTAACTTAACGCATTTGGAAAGGCTTTAAAGCGGATGAAAACAAGAAGGGGGAGACGATGAAGAATCTACTAGCCGCAGTAACAGCGTTTGCCATAGCGCTGGTATTTATCCCTCAAGTTTTTGCGCAAGATCCGAGCGCGCGGCTTGAGGTCAGCGTGACGTTCGACCTTCAGGGGCAGGACGATTTTGTGATCGTCACAGAAGGTGCGCTAGAGGGAAGGGCGCTCGAGGAGATGAAGTTCGATGTTATAGCTAAGGACAGCATCGGGCACGAAGTCCTGTTTACACAGCTCGTCGTATACGTTGACGGCGAGTTTAGGGACGCCCCACATACCGAACCCAATGTGTGCAGAGGAACGTTTGTGTGGACACCCGGTATCGAGGACATCTCGGACGAAGTGACCGTGCTCCAGATCTACGCGGTGAGCGTAGCCGAAGACGGGTCTAAAATAGAGAAGGACAAGACCATAGCGGTCAAGGTGCTGGACCCGGATCCAAACACGATGGAGCTTATTAAAATGCTGCATAAGCTCGGGCTTATTTCACAGGAAGTGGGCGGAATCTACGAAGACGGTCTAAAAGGGTTTTACCTTAAGGACTTCGGGATTATAGAAGGGGCCAGAATAGAGCTCGAACAGGTAAAAGAAGCCGCTTTAGAGATCAAGGAGGCTGCCATGGTTATAGGTAAGCCTGAAGATCTTGTTGAAAAAGTCGTTGCCGCAGCCGATACGCTCATCGCAGAAGCGGGCGAGAAGCAGATCTTGCTAGATAACGCCAAAGAACTGTGCGAGCTGATGATACAGCTCGACGGAGTGCAAGACCAGGCAGGTGAGATATTCGCCGAAGGCATGGCCGCCGCACAAGCAGGCGACATAGCGGGCGTCGTACAGGCAATGAAGGGCTTGGGGGCTTTTCATTTTACAATACTCATTATTAAAGAGAATGCGGCGGAGTTTAAAAAGCCAGTGGAATGCGTGGAGGCGGTGCTTAATGCCGCGGACGCGCTTTTGGAAGAGATCAAGGGCCTCCAAAGACAACTCGATGAAGCGGTCAAGATAATCATCAAGACCGACGATCGAGAGCCGCCTATTGATGAATTCGAGGTCAAGGAAGGCGACGAGCTGAAGTTCAGGGTAATCGCGGAAGACCCGATAAGAAATAAGATCGGGTTTACGCAGACCACACTTCCTGGGGGCGATTTTGTGTTAGACCCAATGGATGTCATAGGTAGCACTTCAGGGACATTCATATGGACCCCGGAAGCAGACACTGCAGGAGAGTATGAAGCGAGCTTCACGGTAGCGGTAATCGAAGATGAAGGGCAAACCAGAAAAGAGGTGACCCTCTATGTCAAGATCACAGTCTTGAGCGATGAACCTAGGATCTCAATAGAGCTCACCCCGGCAAGCTGGGTTATTGAGAATGTGAGACTGGGAGAGAAAGTGCACAATCTGAACAATAAAGGTATCCCGATTCATGCGCTTTACAACACAGGAGATGTGTCGGTGCTCGTTGATATAGGCTACGGGCCGCATATAGAGGAAGGCATTGTTCCTGGAACAGCGCAAGGGTTGAATACTTTCACGACAGAGGTTGAAAGAGGGCAATTGGGCATGAGCATAATACCGCCCAATGACAGGATAAAACTGGTCAACCTCAATGCTGGAGATGAGGCGTTTCTACACTTTGTGTATGGCGCTCCTATAGCGATCGAGGGGGATATAGGCAACCATAGGACGGCATACGAACTACGCGCGTATAGCACCATACCCTCAATAAACAAGGAGCAGTAGAAACAAGCAGGGGTGTTTTGAGCTGGGCTCAGATCTGTTAGAGACCTGAGCCCAGTCTCCAAAAAGGAGTGAGACCATGACAGCAGAAGTTATCCACAGAACACACAGAGATACCCACAGGGTTAGTTATGAAATAGGCAGATTTTCAACCTTGATTAGGGTATTTCTATAATGTATACTATATTATGCACATGGGGTGTGCATTTTTTGCCTTACATACTTAGTCATTTTTAAAAGGCTTAAGTTATTCTACGGGGGTAGAAGAGGGGTAGGCAGTGGTTGATAAGGGGCTGTTACATATACTGTGGGTATGCAGAATGAGAAGGGCGCAAGCCATTTGGCTAGGCGCTATTTTTATTTTTACCCTATCCTTTATAATAACCCCTATGTACGCAGAGGAGGCCGATGGCCTCAAATACGCCCCCAGTGAGGTTTTGGTAAAGTTCAAAGAAGGCAGTGACCCGGGTAGGGTGCTTGCCGGCGCGAACCTGGCATTTGAAGACCTCTCTAGGATACACTCTATAGATCGGGCGGCAAAAGGGGCTTCAGAGACCTATGGGCTCAAAAAGGATTCGAGCGCCTGGTACTGGTTTAAAGGCAAAAAATACGACAAGAGGCCCAATAAGATAAGCGAAGAAGAGTTTCTCGATATGTACAACACGCTCTCAGGACCCGCAAAGGACCTGTTCAGAACTTATAAGATCAAGCTATCAGAAGGGACAAGTGTGCCAGAGGCAGTGGCGCGATTGAGCCAAGATCCAAACGTCGAATATGCCGAACCTA
>JBDRDE010000166.1:0-3552 GCA_043821065.1 Candidatus Omnitrophota bacterium | reverse complement strand
GATAGACTACTTCGACTTCTTTGGATTAGGAACAAGAGACCGGACGAAAAATAATGAATGGGTGAAGGTAGAGCTCCCACGCGCCGATCCCAATATACGCCAGGAGTTAGGTCCATACTCAGGATGGGTAGAGATACCTCTCGAGGAGGCCTTTTTGCGAGAGCTATACTCATTCTTTATAGGCGGCCTCCAGGGGCAGGAGCCCTGGATGAAGAACATTTTGAGTACGACGCGAAATAGGCTGGGTGAGATCAATGGCCATGCAACAAGAAGTTTTGATGGAGTGGAACAGGCGCGCCTCTATAACGAGATTATAGAAGGTTCTCACTTCTGGACGCTGTTTTTACAGAATCAGCTCCAAGTCAAACTCTTGGGTCGTGTCAGAGGAGGAATAGGCCTGCCCATAGCCGCAGATGAATGGCGATACATGTTTGATGAGGTCAGGTTCTCACAACTCTTCGAGTTTTTAGACTTTGAAAACCCATTCGAAAGATTAGCTGTAAATTATGAATTTATCGGAGAACTGCTTAGTGGTACGACCGGCATAGATCTAACAGCGATTTCGACAGAAGTGGAATACCCTGATGGTAGCCGGCATGTTCACACCTTGGAGTGGCTCATAAATAATAGACCTCATGACGCGGCATCCTACCATATTATGCGCCAGATAGTCTTCCCAGGCCTTTTCGCATTTCCAGAGGGAGAACGCTCTAATTTTATTCAAGACCTTATAGACAGAAAATTTATTCCCGCTTTCAAACCGGAGATGCGCCAAAGGAGAAACCTGGATTTTACATTTCCGATATCCATGATGAGATTCCTGCGCATATTGAGGTTTATCCCATATATAAATCCTTTATCTATTACCGGTATCGGGTTGGCGCTTATATTTGTCGTAAACATTTGTGGTATAGGCATGATCAGTTACTCGACACCCGCTGTTATAATAGGCCTTATCTTTCTCATAAAGATGATCAATGTTATACAGTGGATGAGGATATACTTTAGCGGTGATCTATCACACCTGCCTAGGGAATACGAGCGGCCGGATCTGAGGGCCGAGTGGGACGGGTACTCAGATCTTAAGAAAGCCGAGCTTATAGCGCGCGACAGGTGGGTAAGCTATTTCGACAGCGTAGCCAATAGGGGCGGTCGCGGATTCCTAGATAGCTACCTAGAAGTGATGACCAATAGAGAGACACTTGGCTACAAGCACGGCGATATCTATACGGGCATGTCACGGGAGGAGTGGGACAAGCTGCCTGATGAAGATAGGCAGAAGACGATCACGAGCGTTCGACACTATATGAGATGGGGCTATATCATACCACGTTTACGCGAATTTGCCGTAATATGGCCTATGATCATAGGTGCCTATTTCATATGCGGTTGGGTCGGCATGCCCATATGGTCGGCTTTTGCTATAGGTATAGGCCTAATAGTCTTGTGGCAGAAGGTATCATACGGCCTCTTAGGTGGAAGGGGCGCCTTATCGTATCCCGCGCTCTGGAATGTCTTCCAGCCCACATTGACATGGCTCTTCGCCATACCGGTGCTCCAGGCGGTACTTGGGTGGCACACAGGGTTCTACGGACTTCTTTTCTATATAACCATATCCCCATTAGCTCAGTTGATACTCCTCATATTTAGCATATTCATGCTGCGCGCCTTTATGTTCTCGAGCATGGCAGTTGTTAACAAGGCAGCGATAGAACGGAAGCAGACATTTACGGTTCGTTATGATAGGGATATTAAAAAGGTCTTAAGGATCATAGGAGGGGGCGGGCAACCGGGTAGCGAGAACGCCTTTATAAATTGGCTCTGTGGGATTACAGCTATTGCATCGGGAATAGCGGCGTTATTGGCGTGGCTCGGTACAGTGATTACCCTCCCCACAGTCTCTTTGAGCGCCAGCGCGGCCGTTTCGATGCCGAGTGTTGCGACAACCCTATCCGCTATCATGTTCCCGGAATGGGTTGCCTACTTCGGCCTTGCCGGTATGGTGGTGATGGGGCTAGCCCTCGCATGGAATCTCCACCACGACGCGACGCTTCCCTATAGATTCCACTATGATAATTTTAAAGGGCAGACCGAGCGCGAGCGCGGCGAAGAGGCTCGGGCGAAGGACTGGCTGAGACATCGCATACGCTCCCTCTATCACCAAAACCAGGTTATCAATAAGCCTACTATGGATGGGATGTTAAAGCTTATAGACGGTGACACGAGCGGTGTCGGTGGAATAAGATTCACTACAGACGAATCAACCGAGTCCATGAAGAGAATACTAAATGACTTCTATCGCAAGGACATTATAAACGAAGAGGTTCCATGGGAAACGCGCCCCATGAGCACGCTTCACAATCACTCCTTCCAGGAAGAATACCAATTCTTATGGGATGATACTAAAAATATGGCCGCTGATAAAGGCCAAAACCTGATCCTCGCTGCAAAAGGCAGAGAGAAATGGGCAAAATGCCTTGAAGCGCTTGAGAAAGCAGGAGTCATAGATGCAGGCGCAAAGGCAGCTATAAAGAAGATCGGTAAAAATAAGATTGGTAATTATGATGATCTAACCGATATTTATCAGCCTCGCGCATCTGATGAGCCCGGAAACGATATGAGGCGTGCCGCAGAGGCCATTTTTGGAAATGCTGATAGTCTAAATGATATAAACAATGCCTTCGAGCCAGTCTATATGGATAATGGCGAGCCCGAAGATTTTGGTCGTAGTGTTCGCTCAATACTGGCCGTTACAGGCACAATTAGGGCCGCTGATGTCGATAGTCTGGAAGACGAATTTATGCTGCTTAACTGGGCGATACAGGAGAGCGATATAGGGGTCAGCTTCCCCACAGAGATGTATAGTCTTGTTACACAGACTCACAGAGATAGGTGGGTGTTATTTGTAGATTATCTGCAAGATGAGGGCATGATAGCTGATGAGGTCAATGAAATACTCATGAATGCAGATTTCAGATCACGTTCTGTCGGATACTGGACGCTCGAACGCATAGCCGCGGTAGAGCTTGGTGATACAGATAAGGCAGAGACCTTTAGAAAGATTTTCCGTAAAGGCTATACCGAATTCGTTGTGCGTGATCCGGGTGATCCTAGCAAGATAAAGGACTTCAAATTGACGCTTACCGATATAAAGGCCTTCGTCAAAGAGGAGCTCGCAAAAGACCCGCGATTCGATGGCGATGAAGCAGAGATAGAGAATCTCTTCAGGACCTTCTATTCGATAATCAATTGGGCGAATATGAATATGCCGTCTATATATAGAACCAATACAGGCGTGCTCTATTCGCGGGATGTCTGGAAAGCACATGCAGAGGAAGCGTACTTCAACGACTATTATGATTCGCTGAGAAGGAAATTTGGGGTCTTCGAGGGTACAGACCGACGCGACTTAGCATTAAAGGTGCTCGACATACTGGAAAAAGAGGAAACGGGGCGTTGCGAGGCGTTTAGGAATACAATAATGAGGACCGGCTGGATATCATTGAGCTATCTCAAACAAGACGAAGAAGATATAGTCCTTGCCTACCCAGA
>JBDRDE010000165.1:0-5216 GCA_043821065.1 Candidatus Omnitrophota bacterium | reverse complement strand
CCTCATGGGGGTACTAGTGCTCGCCGCGATAACCTCTTTTCCGGAAGTCTGGACATCTATCGCCACAGTGACGCATTTGGACGCGCCTGATATAGGAATTGGGGATCTCATAGGCTCGGTTATCATAAACTTAATGATAATAGTCGCGCTGGACTTTAAATATGCCAAAGGGCCGATACTATCATCTGTAAAGAGATACCACCTGCTCACATGCGGCTTCTCATTAGCGACCCTCGGGATCGTGATCGCGGCCTTCGCGTTGAATATATTCACAGAGAACAGCCCTGGGCTGTTCAACATCGGTCTTGAAAGCTACATCATATTTGCGCTCTGTATCGCCGGCATATATGCAAGCACGCGAAGCCCGGAAGAGCTCTCGGCCAAAAAGGGGCGTACCATTACAAAAGACCCCATCTTAAGAAAGTACGCGGCCCTCTCGGTATGCGCGGGGATCATCATAGCGTCCGGCTTCTGGCTCGCCTGGATAGGAAAAGAGATAGTGGACATGAAAGGCTGGGACCAGATGTATTTTGGGACCATCGTCATAGCCTTTACCACATCGCTGCCCGAGATAGTAGTATCCCTAGCCGCTATCTCTATAGGGTCGCCTGACATGGCTCTGGCCAACATCCTTGGGAGCAACCTCTTCAACATATTTATCATCCCTGTAATGGACTTGATATACCAGAAGGGCTACATATTGGGCTACGTATCCGTTTCGCACTTATACTCGACGCTGCTGGCAATAATACTAACCTCTGTGGTCTTTTTTGGTATCCTGTACAGGCCGAAGAGGTCTTTCATGCGCTTAGGCATAGGCACTATCATATCGATAGCCATATTTTTATCCGGAAATTATCTTTTGTATCAAATGATCAACAGGTAGAAAAATGCTGACAAGAAGAGAGTTCGAGCTTCAGGAAGAAAAGTTACTCGCGTCCTATGCCATGAAATCTAAGTACTCGAAAGGCAGGATCCATAAAGAAGAAGAGCACCCTTACAGGTCCAGATATCAAAGAGATAAGGACAGGATATTATATTGCAGGGCCTTCAGGCGGCTCGAGTACAAAACACAGGTCTTTGTAAATCATGAAGGGGACCACTACCGGACAAGGCTCACGCACACGCTGGAAGTCGCGCAGATCGCCAGGACGATAGCCAGGTCGCTGCGCCTGAACGAGGACCTTGTCGAGGCTATAGCGTTAGCCCATGATCTCGGACATACGCCTTTCGGCCACTCCGGAGAGGACGCCCTCCACGATATAATGAAAGACCATGGGGGCTTCGACCACAACTCGCACGGCTTGAGGGTGGTAGATATACTTGAGAAGAGATATTCCCAGTTCAGCGGTCTCAACCTTACGCAGGAGGTCAGAGAGGGGATCATAAAACACACGAGCACCTTCGATCACATAAGGATACCTTCTCCCATGGAGACAAAAGGCTCATCGCCGCTAGAGGTCCAGGTGGTCGACATATCGGATGAGATAGCATACGACAACCACGATCTTGAAGATGGTATAGCCCATCGGCTCATAAAACCCGCTCAGCTGAGAAAGGTCGGGCTATGGAAAGAGTCCCATGACAAGGTCAAGGCGCTTAACCCGAGGGCCGACGAAGAGATATTGATATTCCAGACCATAAGGGGGCTCATAAATATGGAGGTTCTCGACCTCCTTCTCGAGACAGAGAAGAGGATAAAGAAGTTCGAGATAAGTGACCTCTCGCAGGTGAAGAAATTCCCTGAAAAGCTCGTCTCGTTCTCAAAAGCAATGAATCACAAGAGAGGGCCGATGAAGGAATTTTTGATGAAGAATCTCTATTCGCATTACAAGGTCGTAAGGATGCATGATAAGGCCCGCAGGTTCATGGGCGATCTCTTCAAGACCTATCTCGACTGCCCGGAACAGCTGCCGCCTTCGGCCAGAGATGGGCTCAGAAAAGAAGGTAAACACAGGGCCATCTGCGACTACATAGCGGGCATGACCGATAGATACGCCCTCGATGAATACAAGAAATTCTTCGAACCCTACGAACGCGTCTAGGGGCACTCCAACAGGGCCCGCCTCCATATAGCCAAAGCTTTCCGGTGTCGCTTGCTCGACCGATTTTTTTACCTGTGCTTTGGACTTACTCCGCTCGCCTCACAAGATACAGAAGCTCGCTACGCGCTATATGTTGCTATCGCTAAACAAGGTAACTACATACGCGCTCATTCGCTTGCCAAGTTGAAAAGCTGCCTCATACGCTCATTCGCGTAAGTCCTAAAGCACCTATAGTTAACAGTCTGATAGGCAAAAAAATCTAATTTCTCGCAAGCGACACCGGAAAGCTTATACAGCATCACAAAGCGATGCCGGGGGTTTGCCGTAGCGAATACCACTGCGCACCATCTAGTAGCTCATACGGTGCCACTTTACATAATGACAATTATTGACATAATGTAAAGTGGCACCGCTATGTATGTTGACTAACTGCGTCTATTAGTATATAATGCAATTATGTTAGATAAGCATGAAGAGAAAATATATGAGCACGAGCTCTACAAGAGGCTGAGCACCAATATCAGCCTCAGGGAATTTGAGGCTATCCTAAGTAGACAATTCGGAAAACCTGTCTGGTGGATGCTGCACAAAGTAGACAAGAATATGCCTATCACGCTTGATGATATAGAGCAGCGCTGCGAGATAGTATCCGGATCCTATAAAGACGAAGCCTCCTGCCTTATCGATCTTGGCGAGGCCTTCAATAGGACGAAGAGAACGAAGCATATTGAATACTTCAAGTGCCCCTCCGGGCTTTATGGTTTCTGCTATCCGATCGTGCAGGGCAGAAAGACATACGGCTATATTGCTATGTGCCATGCGGGTCAGGAGATCCCGCGCGTATTCATTGACCTCTTCACAAAATTCGTAGACGCGCTCGTAAGAGAGATACAGAAAGAACTGCAGCTATCCAAGCTTTACGAGACTATAAGGCCAAGGGCCATAGCCTTATCCACTGTCCATACCATACACAGGTTGCTCACATCTACACTGGACCTGGATGAGCTCCTCCCGAGGATGGCTAGGCTCTCGCTTCAAATAGTCAGGGCGCAGAGGTGCTCCATAAAGCTGGTCGACAAGGCGCAGAGGACGCTCCTGCCGAAGGTGACGGTCGATCTTAGAAAGAAGAGCGTAAAACTTAAGAAGGTAAAGGTTGGTATGTATGCTCCCGGAAAGGCCTTTAAGAACGGTAAGGCCATTTTAGGAAAAGACTACATGGCTGTACCCTTGATAGACAAAGACGTTATAGGGGTAATAACCCTGTACGACAAGGTAGACGGCTCACCCTTTAATCACTTTGACCAGGAAATAATGTCGACTCTCTCCGAGCAGGCTGTCATAGCGATAAACAACGCCCTTCTTTACAAAGACCAGGAGAGGATGACGGAAGGGACGATCAAGTCGCTCGCCGCGCTTTTGGACATACAGGCCCCCGGCAGGCTCACGCCGCGCGCGCCTTTCGTGAAGATAGTAATGGAGACAGGCAGGTATCTGCGTATGTCTCAGGATGAATTGAAGAGCCTCGAATACGCTTATCTTCTCCATGATGTGGGAAAAGCCATTCTCCCCGCATCTGTCTTAACCAAGTCGGAGAAGCTGACCGGCAAGGAGCATAAGCTTGTAAGAGAACACCCGTTGATAGGGGCCAAGATCATCAAGCATCTAAAAGCGCTCAAGGTCAGCGCCCCCATGATACTGCATCAGAGAGAAAGGTTTGACGGTAGAGGGTATCCTGATAAACTTAAAGGCAGAAAGATACCTTTGGGGGCCAGGATCATATCTGTAGTAAGCGCCTTTGAAGCGATGATAACCAAAGGCACTTACCGAGCGCGAAAGAGCGCGGAGGCGGCAGTTGAAGAGATAAGGAAGAACGCCGGTACACAATTTGATCCCAAGGTCGTGGACGCATTCTTGAGGGTCGTGGACAAGAAGCACACCAAGTCCATGCTCAAGAGAGAGGATTATGGAGATCGATAAGCTGCTAAAAAACCTAGATCACATAAAGATATTGAGATTCTTTCACGAGAATCCCAACTCAATAGATACTGCCCGAGGCGTGGCAACCTGGACGAATGTAGATATAAAAAACGCGAGAAGCGCGCTGAAGAGACTTACCACACACGGCCTTTTGATAGCCCATAAGGTATCATCGACAACCGCTTATAGCTACACGAGAAATAAAAATAGTATAAGAAAAATTGGGACTTTCCTAAAAGACACCTCGCCTGAGAGCACGAATGACGAAGAATAAGAGAATATCGGTGCTGGCAATAACATCCGCTTTGATCGCGGCCACATTTTACGCGCCGATCTCTTTTAGGCCTTTGAATATATTTCTGACAAAGGCTGTAGAGAAAAGGCTCGACGCCAAAGTATCTTGCCGATCCGTAAGGCTATACCTTTGGCGGTCTATAACGGCCGATGGCGTCAAGGCCCTGGGTAAGAACGGGTTCGCCGTAAGTGCCGATAAAGCGTCGCTGGAGTATGACCTCTTAAGCCTGTTCAGCGGAAGGCTGCACGTAAAGTGCAGTTTAAGTGATGTAAAGTTTTATAAGGGCAGCATGGTGATGAATTCTCTTTCGGATATGCTAAATATAGAGCCTCTGGGCAATATGACATTCAAGGCCGCAGAGGCCGATCTCTACCTGGGCTGGCGCGATACTGTAACACACAACCTGGCCATTAAAAATGATAACATCAAGATAAGCGGCAATGCCCTTACCGACATAGAGAGCAACATAAATTGCCTCCTCTGTTTTTCGCTTAAAGATGAGATGACCGAAGAGATGCCGAACGAGATAAGGGAATCTCTTTTCAGAAAAGAGGCAGGGGCATGGACGAGCGTCTGCATAGGCATCATGGGAAATTACAAAAAACCCATGTTGAGGATCATGACCGACAATTTCAGGATCAATATATCTTCTTGAGCGCCGCGCCGTGCGTAGCCTCCCCGTAAGGGGATACCCGGCAGGGTATCCGAGCAAACAAAGACTGGGTTGATGCAGAAAGAACTCTTTAAGGAATTCGAATCCGCCAAAAAGAGGCTTAAGAGAAGGGCCTCGGGAAGCATACTGCCGAAGAACTACATACTGTTCAACATATCATACGAACAGGTTGTGTTTATATCGATTGGCATTATCATGCTCATGGTTCTGGTCTTCTCGCTCGGGG
>JBDRDE010000164.1:0-3229 GCA_043821065.1 Candidatus Omnitrophota bacterium | reverse complement strand
GTCTGCCATTGGATCCGAGAACGGCACACCAAGCTCCAGCATATCGACGCCGCTTTTGTCTAGCTCCAGGGCAAGCCTCTCAGTAGCCCTTATATTGGGGTCCCCAGCAGTGATATAGACCAAAAGCGCTTTCTTGTCCTCCCTCTTCAACTCCTTAAACTTCTTCTCTATGCGATTCATTTTATCTTCCTCTCGCTGCTTTTCCGTCAAATCTTGGAATCGTCATTGCGAGGAAGCTCAGTATTGGTGCCGGCTGACGAAGCAATCTAGACCGAGCTACTTACTAGATTGCTTCGTCGCCACATCTAAACTAAAGCTCCTCGCAATGACAGCCTTTAATCATATATCCAGTTCTTCTCTTACAATATCTATGTCTTTATCCCCTCTTCCCGAGAGGCATAGTATTATTATCTTGTCTTTCCCGAGCTTTGGAGCAAATTTCAGCAGATAGTCTATGGCGTGGGCCGGCTCAAGCGCCGGTATTATGCCTTCAGTCTTGGACATAAACTTGTAGGCGGCTAAGGCGCCTTTATCATCCGCGCTTACATACTCGGCCCGGCCGGTCTCATTAAAATAAGAGTGCTCAGGCCCCACTCCGGGATAATCCAACCCCGCGGATACCGAATGAGCTATCTCTATCTGGCCATCCTTATCCTGAAGGAGATAACTTTTACTCCCGTGCAAAACGCCTACCGAACCCTTGCATATGGCCGCTGCGTGTTTACTTGTTTTAAGCCCCTTACCTGCAGCCTCTACCCCTATGAACCTCACCTTCTTATCGTTCAAAAACGGGTAGAAGAGGCCCATCGAGTTCGATCCGCCCCCAACGCACGCTACAAGGTAATCGGGAAGCCTGCCCTCTTGCGCTAATATCTGCTTCCTGGCCTCTTTCCCGATAACAGATTGATAGTCCCTCACTATCATGGGAAACGGGTGTGGCCCTACAACAGACCCTATGACATAATGAGTCGTCCTGACATTTGTGACCCAATCCCTTAGGGTCTCATTTATCGCGTCCTTGAGCGTCTTGGACCCGCTGTGGACCGGGATCACCCTGGCACCCAGGAGCTTCATCCTGAAGACATTCAGCGACTGTCTCCTTACATCCTCATCGCCCATATAGACGTCGCATTCGAGGCCGAACATGGCGGCGGCTGTAGCCGTAGCGGCCCCGTGCTGGCCGGCGCCGGTCTCGGCTATGACGCGCTTCTTATTCATCCTCTTGGCCAGCAATACCTGCCCGAGAGTGTTGTTTATCTTGTGCGCCCCTGTAAGCACGAGATCCTCTCTCTTTAAGTATATCTTGGCGCCTCCCAGCTTTCTGGTCAGGTTGGCCGCGAAGTAGAGGGGCGAGGGCCTGCCCGCGTAAAACTTAAGATAATAGTCCAGCTCTTTTCTAAAACTCTTCTCCCTTTTGGACTTTGCATATTCGCGCTCCAATTCATCCAGCGCGAACATCAGTGTCTCAGGGACATACTTGCCGCCGAAACCGTTGAAATGACCTCTCCTGTCTGGTAACATAACTAGCTCCTATCATCTTAAAGTGACCCGAGCACGGAATGCAGCTATCAGCTATCAGCTTTCAGCTAAAAAAAAGAATCATTTGGCTGACTGCTGATCGCTGAGAGCTGAGAGCTGATCAATGCCCCATCAATTCCCTTACTTTTGAGCCTATATCTTCGCTTCGCATGAATACCTCCCCCACAAGCACGGCATTCACGCCCAGGCTCTTCAAGAACATGATATCTTCGTATGTCTTTATGCCGCTCTCCGAGATAATGATCTTGCCCTCTGGTATAGACTTTATAAGATTCGAGGTCACCCCTATATCTACCTCAAAATTGTGCAGGTTCCTGTTGTTTATCCCTATTATCTCGCACTCCGAGCTCAGGCTCTTGCCGAGATCCTCCTCGTTATGGACCTCCACCACTGCATCCATCCCGAGACTTCTGGCTATCTCTATAAACTGAAAGAGCTCGCTTCGCGATAGAAGGTCGGCTATAAGCAGGATCGCGTCTGCGCCGAAGAGCTTCGACTCGAATATCTGGTACTTATCTATGATAAAATCCTTTCTCAGTATAGGAAGATAGACCTCTCTCTTTACCAGATCTATGTATGAGAGGTCTCCTCCGAAGAACTTCTCGTCTGTGAGCACGGAGATCGCGCTTGCCCCGTATGCCCTGTATACCTGGGCGATCTTGAGCGGATCGAAGTCGCGCCGCAGCAGTCCGGCTGAGGGGGATGATCTCTTTATCTCGGCGATAAGAGATATATCGCGCTCTTTAGTGATCGCCTGTTTGAAGCTCCTCTGAGAAGGCATCACCAAGAGCTTATCCTGTAGTTTAGCCAGAGAAAGCCTCTCCTTGGCTATCTCTATCTCCTTTTTTTTCGCTTCTATAATTTTAGTAAGTATCATGTCTCCACTATTCGTTAGTTACCTTTACTAAAGCATCCAGGACACCCCTCGCCCTGCCTGAATCTATGCATGAAGACGCGGCCTTAACAGCCTCTTTTGTGGTATCCGCCTTTCCGGCGGCCATAAGCGCGAGCGCGGCGTTTGCGAGGACCATCCTCCTGTGAGGGGACTCATCGCCCCTTAAGACCGAGTTTACCGCCTCTATATTCTCATCGATGGTCCTGCAAGAGACCTCTTCCTTCTTTGCCCTCTCTATGCCGAAGTCCTCCGGATAGAGATCGTAAGTCTTCACCTCTTTGGCCGCGAGCTCTGAGACCCTTGTGCCGTCTGAAATAGAGACTTCATCGAAGCCGTCATGCCCGTGGACTATAAAGGCCCTGCCGCTTCCGAGGTTAGCCAGGGCCTTGGCGAGGACGTCGGTCAGCGCCCCGTCAAAAGCCCCTATAAGCTGCCTATTTGCGCCGGCGGGATTCGATAACGGCCCTAATATATTGAATATCGTCCGCCGTTTTATCTCTCTGCGCACCCCGGACACATGCTTCATGGCGCTATGATAGAGCGGGGCAAAGAGAAACCCCATGCCTGCCTCCTCTATAGAATGGGCGACCCTTGAAGGATCTATATCTATCTTGACTCCCAGCTTCTCGAGTATGTCAGCGCTTCCGCAATGGCTCGTATAAGACCTGTTGCCGTGCTTGGCCACCTTGACGCCGCATCCGGCGGCCACGATAGCTACTATGGTAGAGACATTGAAAGAGCTCGCGCCTCCGCCCGTGCCGCAGGTATCGAGCATGACATCATATGGCAGGTCCA
>JBDRDE010000163.1:0-3287 GCA_043821065.1 Candidatus Omnitrophota bacterium | reverse complement strand
TAGGTACACTAACAGCTTCTTGAGAAATATTATCACCTCTATGATATCCATAAACACTCTTGAAAATCACCGTTAAACAAGAATTGCTGCTTAACAAACCTACTTCAGTAATCTTATCTCTTATGCTATCTTCTCCAATCCGATTTCTGCCCGACCTAATGACATTCTCACAATGAGTGCGTATTCCGCTAACCTTGACCACCCATTCCGCTCCAAGTGTGACCACCAATTCCGCCTAAGTGTGACCGCCTGTCGGAGCGTAGCGACGCTTGTTTTTATTATATCAAAGAACCCGTCTAGTTAACATGTTTTTTTGTTCGTTGTTTTGTTCGTCTTATAAAAATGATAGTAGCAGTATTGTGGAGAGTGTGGGCAACCCGAAGGGTTGTCCAAGCGATGTGGATAACCCATCAGGGTTATCCACATCACGTCACTATCCACAATGGCGTCTGCCGTAGAAGTACCGGTTTTTAACGCGCGTGGAACGACAGAGGCTATTTTTCCTCTTTTTCCTGATCCCGGGGATAATGTGACTAAAATTTCTCTCACATTTGCGTTATAACGCGTCTTCTCGGGCGAGGACATATCTTATGCCTCGCCATTTCCAGATGGTTTATCCATTTTTATCTTTCTCATGGAGCCGCCCTTCATCTGAATCTTGTGGGCGTTGTGGATGAGCCTGTCGAGGATGGCGTCCGCCAGCGTAGGATTTCCTATTGTTTCATGCCAGTGCTCTACGGGAAGCTGACTTGTAATGATGGTGGAGCGTATGCCGTGCCTGTCTTCGACTATCTCCAGCATATCCGTCCTCTCTTGATTCGTTAATACGCTCAAGCCCCAGTCATCTATAATAAGTAAGTCTGTCTTCGCGATGGAATTCATAAGGCCTGGGTACCGGCCGTCGCCTTTGGCTATGGAGAGGCCCTCGAAGAGGCGTGTGGCCCTGAAGTAGATGACCTTATACCCTGTAAGGCAGGCCTTGTGGCCGAGGGCGCAGGCGATAAAGCTCTTTCCCGCCCCGCAGGGTCCGGTCAAGAGGATATTGAGGCGCTCTTTTATCCAGGAGCACCCGGCCAATGATCTCATGAGAGACTTGTCGAGGCCTCTCTTCTGGCGATAGTCGATATCTTCCATCGAGGCCTCGTGCCTGAGCTTCGCTCTTTTAAGACGGGACGTGAGTCGCCGGTTTTCCTGCTCGGTAAGTTCTCTATCGATGAGAATCCCCATCCTTTCCTCAAAGCTCAAGTCGTCGTAATCCCGCGACGCCTTCTGCTCCTCCAGAGACTTTGCCATGCCGTGAAGCTTTAACGCCCTTAACTTCTCTGTTGTAGGGTTTGTCAGCATCTTTTTCTCTCCTTTCGCTCAGTTAATAGATCCGCCCGTAAAATAGCCGCCGCCTCTTATATTCTCATGCGCGATCGCGCCCTGCGGTGTCAATTCGGGCAACTCGTGTTTATCCAGCCCGTTTTTTAAGATGCTTTCGATGCTTCTGTAGCTTAATCCTCTTATGGCGACCGCCCTTTTACAGGCCGCCTCAAGGCGTTCGGGCGAATATCTCTTCGCGAGCCTGAGGATGCCAAGGCATGAACGATAACCCTGTTCCGGATATCCGCGCGAGGTAAGTATCGTCTCGACCACTTTGGCGCTATACTCTCCGATGGTCTTCGCCCAATTGATGATTCTCGAGGGGCTCCATTCCAGGTATTCCCTGTGGCTTTTAGGCATATGCTCCCCTAAGGTGGTATGCCGGCCACGGGTATCATCGCGTAGATGGCTGGCTACGCGCCTGGTATCGTAAAAGATCTCCACCGTCCTATCCGTGTATCTCACCTCGAGTTCCTTTTCGCGTCCCAGCGAGTATGGCACGCTGTAATAATGGCCGTTCAGTTCGATGTGGTAATCGATATTGACCCGTGCCTTCTTCCACTCGGAGAAGACATAGGGCTTATCCGGAAGACCTTTGAGGGCGCCTTTTTCTATTCCCTCGAACCAGTCCTTCCGGCACCCATCCAGCTTCTTGAAGGGTTTTTCGTTGAGCCGGATGAGGAGCTCTCTTATGGCGCGATTAAGCTCGCTTAGGCCAAAGAATGTCCTGTTACGCAAGGCCGCCAGTATCCATCTCTCCACAACCTGGACAGCCGCCTCTACCTTGGCCTTGTCTTTGGGCCTTCCGGCTCGCGCGGGCATGATGACCGTGCCATAGTGAACGGCCATGTCGTGATACGTGGGATTGATATCGGGCTCATATCTGCATGCCCTTGATACCCCCGCCTTCAGATTATCCGGGACCACCGCCTTTGTGACGCCGCCGAAATACTCAAAACTTCTCACATGGGAGCCGATCCAGTTTGGAAGGCTCTGGTCCCAAGCCGCATCGGCGTATGTGTAATTACTCGCGCCCAATACAGCCACGAATATCTCTGCCTGCCGTATCTTGCCGGTCAGGCGGTCATGTATGGGCACGGTATGTCCCGCATAGTCAACGAACATCTTTTCACCCGCCTTGTGGACTTGGTACAGGCTCGGGTTCAGGTTCTTCTTCCACTGCCTGTAATATTCGTAGAACTGCGTGGGCTGGTAGCCGTCCGGATAGACGCCTTTATACTCCTGCCATAGAAGCTCAAGGGTAACACCCTTCTTCTTGAGCTCCGAGTATACATGGTTCCAATCGGGCTCGGGGCGTCTCCTTTTGCCCTGCGCCGTTACGCCCGCCTTTAAAAGGCGCTTTAATGTCATGTCATCCATGTTTTTAACATCCTCAAAGGTTAAGGACGTCTTCTTAACCTTTGAGACATACTTGCCCACCGTTACGTGGGATACGCGCAAGCTGCGGGCGATCTCGCGGTTTGGCATCTGGCATTCCAATGCCAGCCGCAATATCTCTCTTATCTTACGCATAGATAAGGCCGCTCCTTTATTCTTTTTGGCCATCAGGCACCTCCTTTAAAGAAGGATTATGCCAGATAGCGGATAATCTTTAAAGAGATAGATGGTTCTTAAGACGGGCGGTCAAACTACGCTAAAGAGGTGGTCACGGTTATCCGGAATGGGTGGTCAAGGTTATCCGGAATGGGTGGTCAAGGTAGGCCGGAATACGCACGCGGAGCAGAAGAAGATAGCGGCCATGATATTAAAGTGCCTGTTTGTTTATTATGAACATGACTGCAACCTCGCCAAGGCCCAAGAAACACACGCGGGTTTTTTCTATAAGCAACTCCAGAAACCCTATTACGAGGCCGGTATAGAATCCAATATCCGGATAGTGCTGCGAAGAGAGGGTCAAAGGT
>JBDRDE010000162.1:0-4111 GCA_043821065.1 Candidatus Omnitrophota bacterium | reverse complement strand
ATGGGCTCAAGGCGGTCCGCAGCCGACCGACTGGCGCGTACATTGGCAGGGTTATTTGTATTGGGGTTTCCCATATATATTTTACATACTCTTTTCCATTTTTGGACTGATCCTTCGCCCATGCAGGACTACAATATTTCTCTTCTTTTGCATTTTGTTCAATCTTTCGGTGGTAATCTTTGCTGCGGCGGGAGAACCCAGACTCTCTTATCCAGTCCTTGTGTTACATATGCTAGTAGGTATCTCTCTTTATTTTAAACCCGATAACGCAACCGATGTCGAAAGCATCTCTTTGGGTAATAGGATTTTTTCAAAACGCAAAAAGTATTATTGGATACTCGCCTTGGTCTCGATAACCATACTTACCATCGCTTTGCACAATAACTTTGGAAAAAGATACGCATATAGGGCGATCATGGACGACACGATAGTTATTGACGACAAGGTAAAGATCGATCCAACCATACCTTCTTTTAACCAGTATTTCGCATGGAACATTTCGAAGTCCGGAAAGAAACCTATATTCGATAGGGGTGACAAGATTCGATTAAAGCTAAAAACGAGTAATTATATGTATCCTCCAAAATTTTGCCAGAAGATAGCATGGTTACCAGGGTTTGTACAGGAAGAGAGTAACCGCAGGACCTATTTTTATGCATACCCGATTGAGGGCGGTTTTGTAGGGATATCTTATTTTAACGCAACCGCCGATACTATTATCAAGGAAGACGCTATAGTAGAAATAGAAGGTGTTATCACCTCTTTCGAGGAGAGTAATCCCGTTCTACCTTATTCGTTTTGGGTAGAGGCGGATAAGATAGTCGCTCAACAAGCAGGATCATAGAATGATACAAAATAAACTTAGGATACTACATTGCCCCACTGATACGGGAGGAAATTCGTGCGGTCTCGCTTTTGCGGAACAGAAGGTCGGGCTCAATAGCTGGTCTATCGCTTTCAGGAAGAGTTATATTAATTATACTTGCAGTGAGACGCTTTGGTCTGATAACGAGAATTATATAGCTGGAGAAGCAAAGCGCTGGAGGCTTTTATGGCGCGCCATCAGGGATTTCGACGTGATACATTTTAATTTTGGAAGGTCGATAATGCCGCACCGTATCCCTCAGAAGATACTCAAGAGGAATATCGGCAATCCATTATTGCGTGGGATTTACGGTGCGTACGCCGCACTTTTTGAACTGAGAGACATACCATTATTAAAAAGGATGGGTAAGGGGATAGTCGTGACTTATCAGGGGAGCGACGCCCGCCAGTCGATGGATAGCCCTTCGAGGTGGAATGATCGTAAAAAGGCTAGGATCGAGGTCTTTTCAAAATACGCGGACCGCATATACGCGCTAAACCCGGACCTGTTAAGGGTCTTACCAGAGCGGTCCACATTCATGCCATATACGCATATAGATCTGCAAGAGTGGAGCATGGAAAAAAAGGCGCCTCGAGATCTGTCCGTCCCTCTCGTTATCCACGCCCCTACGCACAAGGAGATCAAGGGCACAAAGTACATTTTAGATGCGGTGGACCGCCTTAAAAAGGAAGGGGTCGATTTTGAATTCAAGCTTGTAGAGGGGCTCTCTAACGCCGAAGCGAGAAAGATCTACGAAAGGGCCGATCTCTGTATCGACCAGCTGCTTGTTGGGTGGTATGGGGGGCTGTCGGTTGAACTCATGGCCCTGTCTAAACCGGTGATCTGTTATATAAGAGAAGAGGACCTCAAGTTTATTCCCAGAGAGATGGCGGATGAGATACCAATTATCAATGCTACTCCTTCTACTATGTACGGCGTATTGAAGGAATGGCTTACAGGAAGGAAGAATGAGTTGTCCGAGAGGGGTGCCGCTGGAAGGAAGTATGTAGAGAGATGGCATGACCCGTTAAAGATAGCGGAGATGCTTAAGAGGGAGTATGATGCGATTGTTAAGCGACCAAAGATTGTTTCGTCGCCCAAGTATAAATCTCAGGCTCCTCGCAATGACAATGATGGGCGTGCCAACAGCAATGCCAGGCCTTCTCGCAATGACGGTATTGAAGCCGCAATGACAAGTAGGAGAAGATGATGATTTCAGTGGTGATCCCTTTTTTGAACGAAGAGAGATTTATAAGGCCTTGCGTAGAGTCGGTATTGGCGCAGGACTATGGAAAGGATAACCTGGAGATACTCTTCGTGGATGGTGGTTCTCAGGATGGATCGAGAAAGGTGATAGAAGGGTTTCTATCCAGCAACAAGAATATGAGGCTCCTGGAAAATCCCAAGAAGATCGTGTCGAGCGGACTGAATATAGGGATAAGAGATGCCCGCGGCGAACACGTACTTATATTAAGCGGCCACGCTGCGCTGGAGAGCGGTTATATATCGTCATGCGTGCGCAAGATGGATGAAAATGGAGCAGGCTGCGTTGGCGGGAAGGTGGTGATGGCGGCCGAGGGTTTCATCAAGAAGGCTATCTCCATGGCGCGTACCTCTTTGATAGGGGGCAGTATCCTGCCGCACCGTTATTCCAAGCAAGGCTGTTTTGCCAGGACGGCCGCTTACGGCCTATACAAAAAAGAGGTCTTTGGCAAGATAGGCCTATTCGACGAAAGCATGAAGCACGACCAGGATGAAGAGCTGAACTGGAGGATCTTTAAAGACGGGCTTAAGATATACTTCAATCCTGAAGCCAAGGCAAGCTATCTTCTCAAGAGGGATCTTGTAGGTGTTTCCAGGCAGCTCTTCAGGCACACATACTGGAAGGCGAAGACGGCTAAGAAGCACCCCGGTTTCTTAAAATTCAGGTTTATTATACCGTCCTTATTCTTCCTGGATCTTGTCTTCTTTCTTATTGCGGGGGCCTTCTGGCCGTTGTTTTTTTATATATTTGCTATACAGTTAATGTTGTATCTGGCCGTCGTATTTACGTTTTCTTTGTACCTGGCGTTTAAAAACGGCCTCAGGTATCTCTTCGCGCTGCCCACTGTATATCTATCCATACATCTTTCTACAGCCCTGGGCCTTTTGGCCGGTTTTATAACAAGAGGTAGAGATGAAAAGAAGAAATAAGATCACAAAAGAGATGGTAGTGATCGCCATAGATAAGGCGCTTGAATACTCTCTATACGCTATGATATTATTCATCCCTATCTCAATAACAATAATTGAAGTGCTCTTTATGTTTTCGGCAACGCTCTTTGCGTTAAAGAAGATACTAAGGCCGGACTTTAGGGCGTTTAAGGATATTGCCCATATTGCCCTACTGATCTTTTTCGCTTTTTCGGCTGCCTCCCTGATAAACAGCGGACCATATCTGGCAAAGAGCTTCCATTCATTATTCTCTAAATGGTTCGAGTATATAGTCATATTTATGATAATAGCGGATGTTATGAACACGCCGGCGCGAGTGCGCAATTGTGTAAAGATACTCCTGATCTGCGGGGCACTGATAGGTCTCGACGCTGTATTCCAGAAGATCACAGGGTTCGATCTTTTTAGGCACAGGGAATTGATCATAGGGCGCACGACGGCCGCTTTCAAGGTCACCAATGTCCTGGCGGCATATCTGGTGCCGGTCCTGGTTTCTGGCATAGCGCTCGTATTTTCAAAAGACGTTAATAAAAGAGAGAAGATCTTTTTGATATTATCCAGCTTGCTTTTAACATCGATCCTGATCCTCACTTTTTCCAGGGCAGGATGGCTGGGTTTTACGGCTGGCCTGATCTTGCTATTTTTGCTCTCTCGCAATATTAAGATAGCGTTCCTGCCGCTCCTTATATTCTTGACGGTCTTATTGGCCGTCCCCGCGCTGAGGGACAGGGCCACGGCGCATGGTGACGCGCAAAGGGTCGCGCTCTTTAACGCTACCACGGAGATGATAGGGGAGAACCCCTTCCTGGGTAAAGGGGTAGGGACTTACATGGATCACTATAGCCGGCGTTATCCCGATAAGAGCCCGGCCTACGCGCATAATTCATACATGCAGGTCTGGGCAGAGACAGGGATATTTAGTTTCTTGAGTTTTATAGCTTTTTTAGCTATTATATTAGTATGTGGTATCCAGCTTATAGCCCAGCTTGCGTATTATGGCTAGCACAGCCTTGTTGAGTCCATAGATGCTCA
>JBDRDE010000161.1:0-4330 GCA_043821065.1 Candidatus Omnitrophota bacterium | reverse complement strand
TCTCGAAGCCAGTTTTGTGTTATTGTCGAGGCCATCCACTATGACCATCACGTTTTCGCCTTTTTTTATACCGAGTGACATCAATGCTGAATAGAAGCGCTTGGTCTTAGGTTCTTCCAGCTTGATGGAATCGACTACGATGATCCTATCTTCCAGGAACTTCTCATTCAGGCTCGACTTTAAGGCCACCCTTCGCATCTCCTTAGGCACGCTCCAGGAAAAGTCCCTTGGCTTTGGTCCGAAGATGATCCCTCCGCCTCTCCATAGAGGATTCCGTATAGAGCCTGTACGGGCCCGTCCGGTTCCCTTCTGCCTCCAGGGCTTCTTCCCTCCGCCGCTTACCTGGCCTTTTGTCTTTGTGCAAGCCGACCCGGCTCGCTGATTTGCCTGGTACATCGTGATCACCTGATGTAGCAATGTGGTGTTCACTGTGCCATCAAAGACCTTGGTGCTTAACGCCAGGACATCCACCTTCTTGCCCTTTATGTTCATTATAGGGCACTCCGGTTTCTTTTTATCGGCCGGCTTCTTATTTCTTTTTTGCTTTTTCATCTTTCTTCTGACCGCCTTTTTTAGCTTCCTGGGTCTTGTCCTGCTGCTCTGCCTGCGTCTTTTTTGCGTGTTTTGTATCGATCTTCTTGGAGTTTCTGACCATCAAGTATGAGCTTCCGTTACCTGGGATGGACCCCTTTACCGCCATGATGTGCTTCTCTTTATCGACCTTTATTACCTCCAAGTGCTGGACCGTTCTCTGGACGCCGCCCATCCTTCCCGGCATCTGGTGGCCCTTGGTCACCCTGGAAGGAAAGCTCGAGGCGCCGATAGAACCTGGTGCCCTGTGATGCATAGAGCCGTGGGTTTTTCTGCCTCCGCCCCAGCCCCATTTCTTCATGCCGCCCTGAAATCCCTTGCCTATGGTAAGGCCGCTGATATCTACAAGATCCCCCGGGTGGAACTGGTCGACCTCAAGTACCTGGCCTTCTTTGTAAGAATCGACTGAGCTCAGGCGGATCTCTCTTATAACCGCCACAGGCTTCGCGCCGCTCTTCTTGAAATGTCCCTTGAGCGGCTTGTTGGTCCTCTTTTCGCTCTTTTCATTAAAGCCTATTTGTAGAGCTGTGTAGCCTTCACTGTCGTGCTTCTTTATCTGCAGGATGGGGCACGGGCCTACGGCTATAAGGGTCACGGGTACCCGTTCTCCGTCCTGCTTGAAAAGCTGCGTCATCCCTATCTTTTTTCCTATCAGTCCTATCATATACCAGTCTTTCTATACCGTCTGAGTACCCTTTTCGCGTTTTGCATACACGCCGTCCCAGCGCGTTTCGCGTTTTCGCGGTATTACTTTATTTCAACGTCTACCCCAGCGGGTAGGTCCAGTTTTTTTAAAGCGTCTATTGTCTTAGATGTTGGATTTAATATGTCCAAGAGCCGTTTATGCGTATTTATCTCAAACTGCTCACGCGATTTTTTGTCCACATGAGGGCCACGCAACACGGTGTAGTCTTCCCTCTTTGTGGGCAATGGTATAGGGCCTGACACGATCGCGCCTGTCTTCTTCGCGGTTTCGACGATCTCAGCTGCCGATTGGTCCAGCAATCTGTGATCGAAGGCTCTTAGCTTTATCCTTATCTTTAAACGCTTCTCTTGTTTTTCAGCCACGTTTTCTGCTCCGTTTAGCAACAACCCTGTATTTTATACTACCCTCTCTTACCTATATATAGTCTAGCGCCCCGCCAAACAACAACTCTGTATTGAGTAGCGCTAACTACGCTTCAATTACCTCGCTTATGACCCCCGCGCCCACGGTGTGTCCGCCTTCACGAATAGCGAACCTGAGTTCCTTCTCCATGGCTATTGGGGTTATGAGCTCAGCCTCTACCTCTACGTTATCTCCAGGCATGACCATTTCAGTGCCTTGAGGAAGTTTCACGTTGCCGGTTACGTCCGTAGTCCTGAAGTAGAACTGCGGCCTGTAGCCGTTGAAGAACGGTGTGTGTCTTCCGCCTTCTTCTTTTGTAAGGACATATACCTTGGCCTTAAACTTCGTGTGAGGCTTTATCGAACCCGGCTTGGCTATTACCTGGCCGCGCTCAAGATCGGTCTTCTCTATGCCCCTTAAGAGCAGTCCCACGTTGTCGCCCGCCTGGCCGGAATCGAGCAGCTTCCTGAACATCTCGATACCTGTTACGACGGTCTTCTTTGTATCTTTCATACCTACTATTTCTACGTTCTCGCCTACCTTTACCTCGCCTCGCTCGACCCTGCCTGTGCCCACTGTGCCTCTTCCGGTTATGGAGAAGACGTCCTCTACAGGCATCAAAAACGGCTTGTCTATTTCTCTTTTTGGTGTCGGGATATAGCTATCTACAGCTTCCATGAGCTCAAATATGGGTTTTGAAGCTTCGGGATCTTCGGGGTTCTGCATGGCCTTTACGGCGCTGCCCTTTATTATAGGTATCTGGTCTCCCGGGTATTCGTACTTGCTTAAAAGCTCTCTGACTTCCAGCTCTACAAGGTCCAGAAGTTCTTTATCATCGACCATGTCCACTTTATTAAGGAAGACGACTATCGCCGGAACACCTACCTGGCGGGCTAAGAGTATGTGCTCTCTTGTCTGCGGCATTGGGCCGTCAGCGGCCGATACTACGAGTATGGCTCCGTCCATCTGCGCGGCGCCTGTGATCATGTTCTTTATATAATCGGCGTGGCCTGGACAATCTATGTGGGCGTAGTGCCTCTTTTCCGTCTGGTACTCCAAATGCGCCACGGCGATGGTTATGCCCCTCTCCCTCTCTTCAGGGGCGTTATCGATAGAATCGAAGCTTCTGACGTCTGCCATGCCCTTGGTGCTGAGGCACATAGTGATGGCGCTGGCCAGAGTGGTCTTGCCGTGATCGACATGTCCTATCGTACCGATATTTACATGCGGTTTAGTGCGTTCGAACTTTTCCTTGCCCATCACTTACCTCCTTTACGCGGTTAGCGGTGCGCGGTACGCGGTTTGCGCATTTTACGCTAACCGCTAAACGAAAACCGTAAGATTGCCTTATGTAATTATGGAGCCCTCGGCCGGAATTGAACCGGCGACCCCATCCTTACCATGGATGTGCTCTACCAGCTGAGCTACAAGGGCATACTCTTTTACCCAGTCTTTAATTATACTAAGCAACTTTGAGTTGTGCACATATAGAGCCAACATCCCATAGCTCGAATGCTTTTTCGTGCTGGAGCCATTCCTGGATTTTAGTATGGTAGTCTTTGAGAACTGCTTGCTTGGCAGATCCAGAAACCTTGCCCAGAAATCCTTGGCCATCCTGGCTGAAATATCAGGGTATATGATCATTGAGGCCTTTATCTTGTCCTGCGGTACGCCGCAGATGACCCTTAAGAATTTCGTAAATATCTTCACAATAGCCGGATTAGAGTTGGTAAATTTTACTGAGTTGCTATTCTTTAAATTGCCATGCGAGGCGTAGAGCCCTAAGGCCATCGCCTTTAGATGGTCTTCCTCCGGTGTAAGCTCCTTCAATATATCGAACGGGTCGCCATTAGGATTGAACTTTAAATACGCGGCCTCGATATGATTTCTCAGCTTTATCTCGTTCTTTTTTAATATCTTCATAATTGATGACGTAGACAGCCCGACGACTTCCCCTATCTCTCTCGCCGATTTACCCTGCTTGTAACTGTCTATAATGTATGATATTTGCATTTTTTCACGCTTCTGTAGGATATGTTTCACACCCTGCATATAGGTCTAATATAATAACATGTAATTAACTATTGTCAAGTATTTTTTTACATATATTTTAAGCACTCAAAAGGCAGGTATTTTGCCCGGCTGGAATACTTCGTGTGTGAGGAAAGTAAGGTATATGCTCTACTTCGCTCATAAAAGAATTTCAGAGAAGTTTTGAGCTTCGTAGAGCATTCTGCTTCGCCAGCAATCCTGATTCTGCGAAGCCAAACTTACATCTTTCTTAAGCTCGGCGAAGCAGAATGGTGGGCAGGGGAGGATTCGCACCTCCGTAGGCCTAAGGCCGCCAGATTTACAGTCTGGTCCGTTTGGCTGCTCCGGCACCTGCCCATCGTTTTGATAATTATAAACCAAATCTCAATTTTGTCAAGCTTAGATAGATTGTGGAGTTTACCCAGTTTTCTCACCGCTGTCATTCTGAGGAGACCTTGTTTAAATGTTGTCGACGAAGAATCTCACAATTATAAGATTCTTCGCTTGCCTGGTGTAACCCGAGGCTCGCTCAGAATGACGTTTTTGTAACTTGCTGATAGCACTAACGTTATACGTTTTAGTCCTCAAAAACTGGGTAAA
>JBDRDE010000160.1:0-4315 GCA_043821065.1 Candidatus Omnitrophota bacterium | reverse complement strand
ATCATAAAGCGATGTCGGGGCCCCCGACAGCGCTTAAGAAGGAGTGTCTGATTTGATTATCGTTTGTATATTCGCGGAACTCGGTCAGTGATAGAGCAGACTATCTCGTATGGTATGGTGCCGGCGAGCCGGGCGAGCCTCTCGGTGGTTATATCGTTATGTCCCTGCTTTCCTATGAGGACGACCTCGTCGCCTTCCTTCGCCCCACTTATATGGCCGACATTGATCATGGTCTGGTCCATGGTGACCTTGCCAACGACAGGAGCCCTTTCGCCCCTGACAAGGACCTCGGCTTTATTGGAGAGTATCCTGCCGTACCCGTCGGCGTAGCCTATCGGTAACGTCGCTATTCTAGTATCGCTCTGTGTAGTATAAGTGCGGCCGTAACTTATAGAACGTCCCGGCGGGACATCCTTTATGAAGACTATCTTTGTCTTTAGAGAGAGTGCGGGTTTGAGGTCTATAAACCTCACAAGCCCCTTCTTTGGATACATGCCGTAGATGATCAGGCCGGGCCTTACAAGGTTTAAGTGCGACCTCTTCATGTTTACGGTCGCTATGCTATTGGCCGCGTGGCGGTATGGTATATTGAGCCCGCTCGAGGCAAGCTGTGTCAGTATCTTCTCAAAAGACTCCATCTGGTAATTTGTAAATACATTATCTCTCGCCGCGGATGAGAAATGCGTATATATACCTTCCAGATAAATATGCTTCGACGCCGCCGCTTTATACACAAAGATAAGCGCGTTATCTTCATGCCAGACGCCCATCCTGCCCATCCCGGTATCGACCTCAATGTGTATCTTGGCCGGCCTCTTTATGGCCTTCGCCCTCTTCTCCACTATCCTCAAGAGCCCCTCGTCCGCCACGGTGAGAGTGATATTATTCTTAAGCGCTATATCGACCTCATGCGGAAGGACCGAGCCTAGTATAAGTATGGGAGTCTTTATCCTGTTCTTTCTCAAAAGGAGCGCTTCATCGATAGTGGCCACGCCCATATACGCGGCCCCTTTTCTTGCGAGAAGTTTTGATACCTCTACTATCCCGTGGCCGTAGGCGTTGCCCTTTACCACTACCATGACCTTGGCCTCACGCCCCACGAGCTTGCGCACCTGGGCGTGATTATGCGCTATCGCCTTTAGGTCTATCTCGGCCCAAGTTGGCCTGTATGTCTTTATCATCTATTTATACCTTGCACGTTGCACTTTTGCGGATAGATATACATCGGCACCAATGTGTCGGGCTCGGCGAACTCGCCCCTTTTAAACTTTTCCGCTCCCATGCGCCCTACTACCTTCACGTCGGGATACCACAGGTCTTTCGGCGCGAACCTCGCACCCTCAATCTTCTCTGAGATCTGCTTTTCATACAAACCAACTCCATCGCCAACAAACAAGATCTCCTTCTCTGAGCCCTGACCCCTGAACCCTGAACCCTGACCCCTGACCCCTGACCCTTTTATTCGCTCAATCAGCTCTTCAGCCGAGACAATCGCATAATCCCACTCCCTTATTATACCACCGTCAACGGTTTTGTATAGAGAGGCGTATAAATTCTTCTTCTTGGCGTCGACTATGACACAGACGGGAACAGTCGAGTCTTTAGAACTATAAGCGATAGCATCAAGCGTGGGAACTACGACTATCGGTATATTCGTTGCGAGGTTTAAGCCTTTCAGCGTCGAGACGCCTATCCTTAAGCCTGTGAAAGAGCCCGGCCCTATGCTTACGGCGAAAGAGTCGATATCGGTAAGCCTTAGCTTCAGCTTCTTTAAGAGGCTTTCGATGCCTGGGATAAGGTCCTGTGCGTGGCGCAGCAGAGAGTCGCCCCTGTATTCGGCCAATATCTTCTCGTCATCCGCGATCGCCAGTCCTAGATTTCTGGTAGATGTCTCTATTGCCAGTATCTTCATTTTTATTCCTTGTCTGTCATTGCGAGGAGCTACTGTTTACGCGAGGCGACGAAGCAATCTTTCATACCGCTTCCCGCGCGCCGAGATATTCGCCTCTCTCTTCTCTTCACCCGCGACAGAGAGCTCAATATTGAGATACTCTTCCGGAAGGATCTCTCTTATCTTGTCCGCCCATTCTACGACACTCGCGCCATCGCCGTAAAAGAAGTCTTTATATCCGACTGTATCCATCTCTTCCGGATCATTCAACCTGTATACATCAAAATGGTAGAGCGGCATCTTGCCCTTGTGCTCTTTTAATATCACAAATGAAGGGCTATTAACATGCTGCGGATCCTTGACACCCATGCCTTTAGCGATACCTTTTACCAGGGTCGTCTTTCCGGCTCCAAGCTGGCCTGTAAGGGCAATACAATCACCCTTCTTGATGAGCCTGCCCAGCCGCGCGCCGAACCTCATCGTCTCCTCTACGCTACTAAAAACGAGCTTTTTCATAGGTGATCTACGTGTCATTGCGAGGAGGCTCTGCTTACAAGCTGGCCGACGAAGCAATCTAGGCCCAGATTGCTTCGTCGCCTAATTTCTAGCAGCATAGCTCCTCGCAATGACGGTTTTTAGTTTTTTAAAAATGCGCAAAACCTCTGCCGGTCAAAGACAGAATTCTGCCGAATCTATCCACAATCTTTATACCTGCATTCTTTTTGGTGACTTCGCCTATCACCGCAAGAGGTGTCTTGGATCTCTTCTTGAATCTCTTGATCATTCTTGAAAGACCCTTTTTCGGAACTGTGAAGAGCAGCTCGTAATCCTCACCGTCACTTAAGGCGCTCTTAACAGAACGAGCGTCTTTTGACAAAGGTATTAGGCTCTCATAGATCTTTGCTCCTACGCCACTCGATTTGCATATGTGCGAAAGATCACTCGATAGTCCATCGGATATATCTATCATCGAATTTATCTTGAAGTTTTTTACAAGAAATTGCGATTCGCGGATCCTAGGAGTGAATTTTAAGTGTTTACCTTTTATAGAACCGCCAAGCGTTCCTGTAACAAGAATAACATCTCCGGGTTTGGCTCCTGATCGGTATATTATCTCTCCTTTACGCGCCTCTCCGATAATGGATACATCTATCACTAGCTTATCGGAAGAGCTCGTATCCCCTCCTACTATATTTACGCCAAATCTTCTTGCGGCCGAGAGGATTCCTGAGTATATCCCATCAGTGCTGCGCAGTTTTGTATTCTTATTAATTCCTGCTGATACACACGCGTAGCGGGGCACTCCGCCCATGGCCGCGATGTCGCTTATATTCACGCAAAGGGCCTTCCATCCTATATCGAAAGGCTTCGCCTTCTTCAGGTCGAAGTGGACACCTTCGACTATCATATCAGAGGCGAATAAAAGGCATTTATCGCCGTCGGTCTTTATAACAGCGGCGTCGTCGCCTATCCCGAGCATGACCGATCGATCGGTCTTCGTCCTTCTAGATATCCTGCCAATGATCCCGAATTCCCCTATTTCTTTGATTTTTTTCATTAGTGACAACTCATTTAATATTCGTGTCTATTTGTGTTTTCGGTGATTATCATAACATATACCAAGAAGGCTAGCCATATTTTTTGGAGATACCGGCGCTCAAAATAGCAAGGAGGCTTTTTTATTACGGTAGTTTATCTTTAGCTCGCAGTTAAGGATATCGGAAAAACCCAATATCAATGGGATTTTGTCTGTATCCGTTATATAAGCGTGGCTTTCAATGGGAGCGGTCACTCTTTCTTTGTCACCGATCCGAAATGTCAAACGCGACAAGCTGGCGCGCAGCGTGGCTTTTTCGTCAGGGACCAGCCCGCTTATCTTTGTCTCAAACAATACACGGATATCTGCTTCTTTTTGAATATATGATGGGAACACAGAGATTGGCGAACCCGTATCTATGATAACGTTATATGGAGCGCTCCATCTGTTTTTGCATCTAAATTCTACCAGCCCCAAAAGCCTGACTATCGGAACGGCTATTCTCTTCTCAATAGCTTCAAGATCAAACTTTATCCCGAAAGCCAGATTAATCAACATGGTATATGTGTATACCCCTTTCTATAAACTCCACCGGGAAACATTTTTTGCCTGTTTTGCGCATCGTTTCTTTCTTTACTATCCCTATGCTACCTCCGTGCGAAACGACGTTGCGGTTTACGACCGCTATCCACGTATCGGCGTACTCTTGGCTCAGGCTCTGATAGTGGTCAAATATCCACTGGCGGTCTTCCCAAAAACTTATAGGTATTTTTCTTTTTTTCATGATTTAGCCTCTTATTGAACCTCTATGCGCCGCTATTTAACGCCTTGCCTTTATCTTTTCTAAATCCAAACCAAGTATATCATATTTTCTAATCCCTGACAAT
>JBDRDE010000159.1:0-3933 GCA_043821065.1 Candidatus Omnitrophota bacterium | reverse complement strand
CCTGGGTGGCTTCTTTGCCCCCAATAAACTGTATATCATCTATAAGCAGGATATCGACACTGCGGTATAACTGCCTAAATCTTACAGTCGTCCTATTCCGTATGGCGCCTATAAGCTGGTTTGTAAATTGCTCGCTAGATATATATAGGACCTTAAGGTCCTTATTTAGAGCAGCCGCCTTATTACCTATAGAGTGCATAAGGTGCGTCTTGCCCAGCCCCACCCCACCGTAAATAAAGAGCGGATTATACGCCTTCGCCGGGGTCTCGCTGACAGCCAGCGAAGCGGCGTGCGCGAAGCGGTTGCTGGGGCCCACGACAAAATCATCAAATGTATAATTCATGTTAAGTCCCACGTGCTTTGTGGGCACAACGGCCTCCGCCTGGCGCGGAGAAGCCACCGGCTCGGCGGGCAAGCTTGTCTGCGGCACATAGAAGACTACAGACATCTTCTTATTGGTGCAGATCAGAAGGGCATCCTCAATAAGCCTCAAATACTTGTCGGAGACCCAATTTTTGAAGAACTTATTAGGCACCTCAAGCACTATCTCCATCTCAGAAGCGCCGGAGAGCTTTATCGGGTCAAACCATGTTTCAAAACTCTGAGAGCTTAACCTGCCCTTTATTAATTCCTTCGCTTCGTCCCAGATCTTCGGTGTTGCAGGGGTCGCCATTTTTTTACGGTCTACCTGTCTATGCACAGAATCCAAAAGACCCTGTCAACAAACAGGATTTTATTGCCTAACATAACTTGTTTAAAACAAAAGCTTTACAAAAACAAAAAATCTAAAAGAACCGCGCCACGTTGTTTATCCACAGATTATCCACAAAACCAAAACAGACGAAAACGAAAAAAAACAACGTAAAAATTGACACGCGGGCTATTATAACAGAGAAGAATATCCATTTCAAGAGAAATTTTCAGTGTGTATACACTGCGCAACACAAGACCGCTAAACGAAGTGTAAGCGCGTATGCGCCACACAATACGGGGCTGCTAAACGAGGCGCACAGCGTTTTTCCTTGACTAAGGGCCAATAGATGTTATAATTTTAACACATTATTCACGATACGCTTGACGAGGAGGACCGACGAGTGAAGAAGGGTATAGCGCGCAAGTCCAACCTAAGGCACAAAAAAAAGCATGGCTTCCGGCGAAGAATGCGCTCGGTTGGCGGCAGGGCCGTGATCAGGAGAAGGCGCCGGAAGAAGAGACGGGTGCTGTCTGCTTAAGCTCAAAAAGTATTCGGAGTTCCAGAAGGTATATAAAAAGGGGAAGGTATTTAAGGAAGAGAATATAAGGCTGTACCTCTTGCCCAACGGGATGGCGCACAACAGGCTGGGCATCTCTATCTCTTCAAGAAAGGCCCCTTTGAGCGTTAGCCGGAACCGCTCGAGAAGACTCTTGACGGAGTCATACAGGAAGGCGGAAGGCCACATAAAAGAGGGATACGACATGATATTGTTGGCCGAAAGAGACCTCTCAAAAATAAAATTCACCGTAGTTGAGAGGGGGCTGCGGGGGGCCTTCAAAAAGAGTAATATGATAATATGAAGATGATGGCGGTAAGCGCGTATGTTAACGTGTATACGTTAACTCAATACAGAGTTGTCGTTAAGCGTGCGCTAACTTAATACAGAGTTATTGTTTAGACGGAGTAACAATAATATGAAGACAATCGCGGTGAACGCGATAAACTTTTATCGTAACTATATATCAAAGATGAAGTTACCTTCATGTAGATTTTACCCAACCTGCTCTAAGTACGCCCTTGATGCCATAGAAAAGAGAGGGTTTGCGGCCGGAGCGATCCTCTCATTAAAGAGGATCTTGAGATGCCACCCACTGTCAAAGGGCGGCTATGACCCAGTAGAATAAAATTATGGAAAAGAACAAGACACTATTAGCTGTAATATTATCAGTCTTCATTATTATGACATACCAAATGTGGATGGCGAAACGCTATCCACAGGCGAATGTAGCCCCGCAAGAGAGGGCCCAAACCGTAACCCCGGCGGTAGCGGAACCCCTAAAGGGCCTATCGGGTGAGACCATCGCTGAGCAGGAGACAGAGTACGGGGTAGAGACAGAAAAGTTTTTGCTGACCTTCTCAAACATTGGAGGGGCCCTTAAAAAGGTAGAGTTGAAGGAGTTTTCCGACAGAGAGACCGGCCAGCCCTATGGCCTGATGTCTGCCAAAGACCCCGCATATTATATCGGAGCAGCCAGCATTATAGAAGAGGGGATAGGCCCAGGCGCCACCTATAGCGCGGAGAGGTCGGGCAACAAGATGATCTTCACGCGCAGCACAGAAGGCCTAGAGGTCGAAAAGGTTTATACAATCCATAACACATTAGATTATATAGAGTTATACATTACTATCAGGAACAACACCGATAGAGACATCAAGGCAACAACTCGCATGATCACGGGCTCAAGCATAGATATATCGAGCATGATGTCGCAGAGATACCATTATGTCAGCGCGAAGGCGGATGGGGTAATCGGCTGGTATAAAAAAGAGGCTACAAAAGCGGGCGACATCTCCTGGGTAACATTAAATAACGAATATTTTATGATCTTGACGCGCCCATCACAAATAGTGAGAAAGGCGATTGTCGGCACATTAAATATAGAAGGGTCTAGACAAAAAAACATATATTGCGGCCTAGAGTGCGAAGCTTTAGACATATCAAAAGGTAGAGATGCGACGCAGCGGTTTCTTATCTACATTGGGCCATTTGAGACAAGCAGGCTGGCCACACTTGGTATGGGGCTGGAAGAGGCCGTAAATTATGGCAAGTTGAACACTATAGTAAAAGCCCTATTTAGCACATTAAGACTATTTCAAAAAGTGGTCAGAAATTGGGGCGTAGCCATAATTTGCCTCACAGTATTGGTTAATGCCATACTCTTTCCTTTGACCAGAAACAGCTATAAGTCGTTAAAGGTCTCACAAGAACTCCAGCCACAGATAGAGAAGCTTAGGGCAGCCCATAAGGACAATCCAAACAAGGCGCAAAAAGAGATAATGGAGCTCTATCGCAAATACAAGGTAAACCCACTGGGTGGCTGCCTGCCGATGTTTCTCCAATTCCCAATATTCTTTGCGCTCTATCACGTATTGATAAGATCGATAGAGCTCAAAGGCGCAAGCTTTTTATGGGCAAAAGATCTATCGATGCCAGATGCGCTGAGCTTGCCATTCACACTGCCTTTTCTGGGAAATAGCATAAATATACTACCCATAGCAGCCTCCGCGATCATGTTTATTCAGCAGAAAGTGATGTCAGGGAGCTCAGCAGCGAATGCCTCAGAACAGATGAGACAACAACAAGCCATGATGGCTGTTATGATCCCTGGCATGATGCTCGTCTTCTTCTATAAGATGCCATCAGGATTTGTCCTCTATTTCCTGGTCAATTCCGCTTTAATGGCCTATGTGCAGCACAAGATCAAGACATCGTTAGCGCCGTAGGCGCTACGCAATACAGGATCGAGCGAGGCAGACGCGAACTTAATACAGAGTAGTCGTTAAACGAGCGCGCATCAAATACAAAGTAGTGACTATATATGAAAATTGGAGATAGCATAGAAGCTGAGGGCAGAAGCACGAAAGAGGCGATAGATACAGCCTTGAAGTCCTTAGGGGTTCCAAAAGATCGCGTAAAGGTCCAGGTGCTGGCCGAAGAGAGAAAAGGCCTGTTTGGAATGAAGGGCGCGGCACAGGCCAAGGTCAGGATCACAGTAGTCAAATAGCCAAGCAGCACAAACTTCTCTTGACAACCTATTTCCATTAATATATAATCATCTTAGATTGATTCGCAGGAATGTTCCACGTGGAACATTCCTCCAAAGTGTTCCACGTGGAACATTTTGCCAAAGTGTTCCACGTGGAACACTATACCCAACAAGGCCACTACGCTCATCCAA
>JBDRDE010000158.1:0-5747 GCA_043821065.1 Candidatus Omnitrophota bacterium | reverse complement strand
CAAACTATGACCTCATACCCGGCATCAACTCTTATGTCAAAGAATACGCGCGGCTACAGAAAGTAAACATAAAAGCGGCAAAGAGAGGTTGTCCGAAAATAGCGGCTTATTACGAAAATACCTGTGAGCCGTCACGGGCGGGCATACGAGAGGTTGTAGCGGCAGTGGAAGGGAATAATGAAGAGAATGATATCTCACAGAGCGCGAAGCGCCTCATGCTTTTTGCCGAGTCTGATATTTACTGGGATGAAATTACAGAAATAAAAAAGATCTTTGGCGAGGAGTGGGTATATGATCTTGAGATAGAAAAGACCCATAATTATATAGCCGATGAGTTTATCGTGCACAATTCCAATGTGATCGACGCGGTAAAGTGGGTGCTGGGGGAGCAGTCCGCAAAGTCGCTGCGCGGTTCATGCATGGAGGATGTCATCTTCAACGGGACCGAACAGAAGGAGCAACTGGGTTACGCCGAGGTCTCGCTTACCCTGTCTAACGAATCGAAGTTCCTCCCGATAGAATACGACGAGGTCACTATATCGCGCAGGCTATACCGTTCGGGTGAGAGCGAGTATCTTATAAATAAGAATCCGGTCAGGCTCAGAGACGTAAACGAGCTCCTTATGGGCTCCGGGATAGGGACGAGCGCCTATTCGATAATCGAGCAAGGCAAGATAGACCAGATATTAAGCGCGAACCCCGAGGAGCGCCGGATAGTATTCGAAGAGGCTAGCGGCATAACCAGGTATAAGTCGAAGAAGCGCGAAGCCGTCAGAAAGCTTGAATACACCGATCAGAACCTCTTGAGAGTCAATGATATCATAAAGGAGGTAGAGCGCCAGATCAATTCCATAGAGAGGCAGGCGAGAAAGGCCCAGCGCTATCAGGAGATGTTTGACAGGTTAAAGGACCTGGACACGAAGCTCGCGGCGTATAAGTATAAGGAGATCAAAGATAAGAGCGAGGGTTTCGACGCGGAATCTAAAGAGATAAAAAAGAACGAAAGCGAGCTTGGCGAGCTTATAGCAGGGTTGGATAGGGCGCTGGATGAGGAGAGGTCCAATAAAGAAGGCCTCGACGCGAGGATATTCCAATACGGCACAGACTACAGAGATACGGGCACCGTACTCGAGAGGGCGAAGGACAGACTCGCGCTGGGCAAGGAGAGGCTCCAGGAGCTTTATAAGAACGAATCAGACCAGAAGTCAGAGATAGAGTCTCTCGCGAGGAGGGTCGAAGGGCTCTCGAAAGCGATGGAGGCGGTGACAGCCAAGCTTGTCTCTATATGTGAAGATACAAGATCTAAAGAGGGTCTCCTCGCCTCAAAAGAGACAGAGTTAACAGCCCTCAAGACAGAGATCGATAAGAAGAATGAGGCGATAAAAGGCAGCAAGGCGCGCTCCGTAGATATCCTTTCGAACCAATCCAGGCTCAAGAACGAGATCGCCAAGGTGACCAGCGACCTGCAGAACGTATCTGCGAGGTTAAGGCGCCTGAGCTCGGAAAAAGAGAATGTCACCAGGGAGGTCAATGCGCTCAGCGACGAACTCTCCGGGACACGCCTCTCGGTGAACATGACCATCTCCAACATAGAGACCCTGGAGAGCGAGAGGGTGGCGTTCCAGAACAACCTGAAGAAAGAGACCGACGGCTATGACATCCTGGATAAGAGTATAAACGATTCCAAGAATTACATATTATCCCTGCACTCCAAGCTCAGCCTCCTGGAAGACCTTATCAAACGCCACGAAGGTTTTACCGGGGGCACGCAAGCTCTCCTCAACGGCCTTTCAAGCGGCCAGCTGGAACCGGGAGGGTTTTGTGAGCCCTTGGCCGAGCTGTTGGAGCCGAGGCGAGGCTATGAAGCTATATGTGAATCCGCGCTCAACGGCAACATGCAGACCATAATCGTCGATGAGTGGCAGACCGCTTTCGCAGCCCTTGACTTTCTGGAGAAGAACGGCCTGGGGAAAGCGAGTTTCATGAAGAACGGCAATCCCGACTCCAGCTTTAGCGAGACGGTCGTCAATGACCAGCTCATAGTCGGCAGGCTCATAGATTTTATCAGGTTTGACGCGCGCTTCGAGGCCCTCTTCAAGAAGCTCCTAAACGGCGTCTTCCTGGTCGAGAATATAAATGACGGTATACTTGTGATGAAGTCGCTCTCCGAGGATCTGCAGGGCAAAGTGAGGATCGTCACGAAGAAGGGGGATATAATAACCAAAGGCAAGATCACCGGAGGCAGCGCCGCGTGCGATTTTACCTCCAGTATAATAGGCCGCCAGAGAAGAATGAATGACATAGAGGGCCACATCGCCGAATCGGAAAAGGAACTGTTGAAGCTCAAGCAGGAGCTCATGCTTAAGAGGGAGTTGATAGAGGCCTGTCAGGCGAAAGTCAAAGGGGCTGAAGACGCGGTACGCGCTGAAGAGATAGTCCTGACCCAGAAGAAGTCACAGGAAGGGAATCTTCTCAACATGTTCAAAAAGATCCAGGAAGAGGTGGATCTGCTCAACATTGAGATAGAGGAATCCCTGATCAGCAAGAGAGAGCTAAAAGAGAGCGAGACTAAGGTAAGTGTCCAACTGGAAACTTCCAATAACGAGGAGTTGAGCGTCCAGCTTCTTATCATGGACTCTCAAAACTTCATTGAAGAGGGAGCGAAGAGAAAAGAGGAGTACATAATAGGGATCACCCAGATACAGACAGAGCTTGAGTCGCTAAAGAGGGAAGAGGACGAGGCCTTAAAGGGCGCCGAGGCGCAGAAGAGTTATTACGAAGAGCAGCAGAAGATGCAAGAAGACAAGACGGAGTATCTTAAGCTCACAGTAAACAGGCAGGAAGAGGTCAAGGGCGAGATCGAGAGGCTCGAGACGGAGATCAACAGCCTCACCGAGCGTTATGACGCGCTGGGCAGAGAGCTCAAGGTGTTGGAGGACGAAGGCTCCGGGCTGAAGGTGATCATCTCGGAGAAAGAGAGAGAGCTCGATGAGAAGAAGATGGATCATGACTCCATAAAAGACCGGGTACACAAGCTGGAGATGGAGAAGACACAGCTCTCTTTCCAGATGGAGACGCTGAGGAGCAAGATAGACCAGATATATAAGGTGAATATAGAGGAGACATTGCCTGACTTGACAGAGATGGGGGATTTACAGGCTGTACAGGCCGAGGTCGACGATCTCAGCGCGCGCGTTGAGAAGATGGGGCCGGTTAATCTTGTCGCCATCGATGAGCACAAAGAGCTCCAGGAGAGATACGCATTCCTCAAGCGCCAGGAAGAGGACCTTGTAAATGCCAAGGACTCTCTACACAAGGCTATAAGAAAGATAAACCAGACCACCAAAGAGCTCTTCATGGATACCTTTACGAGCATACAGTCTGAGTTCAAGAACTACTTTAAATTCCTGTTCGGCGGCGGCAAGGCCGATATAGTACTTTTAGACGAGAGCGATGTGCTCGAGAGCGGCATAGAGATCATAGTGCGTCCGCCCGGAAAGAAACTCCAGGCCATATCGCTGTTATCTGGAGGGGAGAAGGCGCTTACGGCCATCGCGCTGCTCTTCGCGATATTCAAATGCAAGCCGAGCCCGTTCTGCCTGCTGGATGAGATCGACGCTCCTCTCGACGAGACGAACATCGGCAGGTTCAGCAAGGCCCTCCAGGAGTTCGCGATGACATCCCAGTTTGTGATCATTACGCATAATAAGAAGACGATGAACATATCCGATCTCATGTATGGCGTGACCATGGAGAGTTCGGGTGTATCCAAGATAATATCTGTCAAGTTTTCCGGAAGATCGGAAGAGGAACAAGAGGTTTTTGCTGTCGCCTGATCCCAAGCCGGATCCCAAGCGGGGTGACACGGGGGTGCTTCGAAAGAAGCACCCCTTTTTTAATGAGCACATGATTTACGAAAAATCTTTGATTTTGCGTAAATCATAAGTGCGAATTAATCCCGCCGAGTACGCAATAAAATTTCGAAGAAATTTTTTGCGTGGCTTACGAGGCGGGATATTTACCTTGTAGCGATGCCGGGGGCTTGCCTCTTCTTAGGGCGCCACCGTGGGCCCGCCTCCGGTAGCGCTTCGCTGAGATAAGTGGAGTAAGTCTAAAAAGCACAGGTGAAAAAATCGGTCGAGCAAGCGACACCGGAAAGCTTTGGGTGCTGCGGTGGTGGAGGCGGACACCTGGCGGCGCCTAAACAAAGGGGAGGATTTCCGCCCTGTGCGGGATTAAGGTTGACAAAATGGCGGTTTTGTATTATATTATTATAGTCTTCGGGGTGAGGTGAGATTCCTCAACCGGTAGTTATAGCCTACGAGCCTCGCATATGCGGGGCTGACTCGGTGAAATTCCGAGGCCGATCGTTCCTACTACGCCCATAACAGAATTTCAAAGAGGTTTTGGGCTCCGTAGGATTCTTCGAAGCCGTATACGTAAGTATTCGGCGAAGTAGAAAAAGTCGAGATGAGAGAAGATAGCGTTAAAATTGCATATACCCCGAAGTTTACTTTGGGGTATTTTTTTGTGGAAATTTTCGCTTCTTCCCAAGCGTGCGAGTTGGAGTAAATGAGGTGTTATATGAAATTCAATACGATACAGGAAGCGTTAGAAGAGATCAAAAACGGCAAGATCGTAATAGTAGTTGATGATGAAGACCGGGAGAACGAAGGCGACTTTTTGATGGCCGGTTCCCTGGTGAAGCCTGAGGATATAAATTTTATGGCCAAGAATGGCCGGGGGCTTATATGTGTCCCCATGGATGAGAGCGTTCTGGACAGGCTTCACCTCTATCCAATGTCTCCCATGCCTCATGACCAATATAAGACTGCCTGGATGATGTCTGTCGATTCCAAAGAGGGCGTAACGACAGGGATCTCAGCGCATGACAGGGCCTTGACCATAAGCAAGCTCTCCAGTCCTGAAGCAAAGCCGGAGGATTTTATACGCCCGGGTCATCTCTTTCCGTTGAAAGCGCACCAGGGTGGGGTACTCGTAAGGGCCGGACATACAGAAGCCTGCGCCGACATTATGAAACTCGCCGGGCTCTATCCGGTAGGTGTGATATGCGAGATCATGAATGAGGACGGCACCATGGCAAGGGTGCCTCAGCTTATAGAGATAGCGGCCAGACACGGCCTCAAGATCTGCACAATAGCCGACCTTATAAAACACAGGAGGAGATCCGATAAATTGATAAATAGGGTCTCAGAGACCACACTTCCTACCGGGTTCGGGATATTCAAGCTGGTAGTATATGAATCTATTATGGACAAGGAGCACCACATCGCCTTGATAAAAGGGGATATAACCGACGAGGATATACTTGTACGCGTACATTCACAATGTCTTACAGGTGATGTCTTCGGATCGATGAGGTGCGATTGCGGCAGGCAGCTTGAAGAGGCGATGCGCATTATAGATAAAGAAGGCAAAGGCATCATCCTCTATATGAGGCAGGAGGGGCGGGGCATTGGAATAGCCAATAAGATAAAGGCATATAATCTCCAGGACTCCGGCCTCGATACGGTACAGGCGAATCACGCCCTGGGATTCGAGGCCGACTTGAGGGACTACGGCATAGGCGCCCAGATATTGGTGGACCTGGGCCTCAAGAATATACGGCTGCTTACGAACAACCCGCAGAAGATAGTCGGGCTCGAGGGCTACGGCCTTAAGGTGAAGGAGAGGGTATCGCTCGAAGTCGATCCTTCCAAAGAGTGCGAGCGCTATCTAAAGACCAA
>JBDRDE010000157.1:0-6612 GCA_043821065.1 Candidatus Omnitrophota bacterium | reverse complement strand
CAACAAAAACAACATCTATTTTATTACTATAACCCCCATTATTTATAACATTCAGGCAACCACTTTTTTGAACGCAAGCATGTATTTCTGAATGGCAATAAGCAAATTCTCCACAATCAGCATCCTTAAGACATTCATATTTTGCTTTTTCTTTAGTACTAACCTCACAAACAAATCCATCTTCCTCCCCCTTTTATGAGCCATCTCGCAGCGCGCTACTATATCTTTTAGCTCTTTTCCGTATAAAGCCTTGATGCGCTGAGCGTGTTCATCATCGAGTGAAATCTCGAAGGTTACGTTATTAAGCTCTTTGAATTTATCGAAGAACCCAAGATCTTTCTCAATATCACCCGTAACGGGAATAGAGGCGCCGCAGGTATCTATTACAACCTCGTCTACCATCGTGCTCGCAAGTTCGATGAGTTTCATAAAATCTTCTGAAAATTTACCAGCTGCAAAATCTTCGCGGCTCTGCCCGTAAACAAGCGGCTCCCCTCCTGTGAAGCACAGCTTCTGCGCGCCCTTAAAACTCTTTACAATGCTCACCGCCAGATCATAATCCATTTGGGGGCTCTTATCGTCTCTGTGCAAAGCGCACATCTTGTCCCATGCTAGACAGTGCGCGCACCCAAGCGGGCACCATGTAGTGAGTTCTATCTGTACATCCTTACGGGTATGGCCAAACATCTTCCATAAAAATTCCCATAGCCTGCCCGCCTCTCCTTCTGTTTCTGTTGCGCTCGATGTACCTGCGGGGCCGCCAATAAAACCAGCTGGGCTTCCTTGGCGCCCGGAACCCTCTGACCCCGCGCTCGAGGTGGCGGCTGCCTCCGGATCGCCGTTGACGAGAGAGTGGCGGCTGAGCGTGGGGCCTGTCGGGCCATCTTCGAGATAATAGACCCGGGCCTCCCATGGTTTCAATGTGTCGCGCACAGGATCAAGCCCATCAATATCGAGACCTTTCGTTACATCGACCTCGACTTCATTCGGCGAAAAGTTGACTACGGGTATCGCCAGTTTGCCGTCCCCGTATCTCTGGAATATCACTGCCTCGCGTTCGCGGTCGGGCACCCTATAGCCTGCGTTTTTGGTAAATATATCCCTACCGCGGTGGGCTAGTATCTGTTTGACGCCTTCGGCTATATTCGGGTCGAATGGAAGGCCCTCGAATGTCCTCCCTGAGAGCCAGCTATTCTTTTCTCCGGCTATTCTGGCGATCTCTTTAAAGGGGAGTTCGCGTTGTATGTCGTAGCGCGTTCGCGACCACTCACCGCCTTCCCAGCGCCCTTCCCATTCCCATCCCAGTACATCTGGCATATTGAGCAAGAGATGTCCCGGCAGGAAAGCGACGATAGCGAGCATAGCCAGGTATTTTTCTCTGTTGCCGTTGAAGATATGGACAACAGGATCTTCGTCATGATTAGAGATGTTGTTAACGAAGATGGCCAGGGCCATCATGATCTGCCTGTCGTATAGATATTGTTGGATAGGGAGAGATGAATCCCCGTGCGCGAAGTATTTGCGTATGGCCTGAAAGAGCTCCTCCTGTTCCACCGGTAGAAAGTCGAACGTACTAGGGCCTTGGTTGTACAGGCCGTCAAAACCGGCATCGATGTGGCGCCTCGTAAGAGCGTCGAGCGCTGAGTATTCCTCTGTGATAGCGGTGATACGGGGGAGCCCTTTTCTTATATTTTGCACGCTGTCCGGCGGGAAGAGCCACCCTAGATCGAAACGGAATATCGTATGGCCGGCAGCGATACATTTCTTAATAATACCTCTGATAAAATCGACCGTTTCAGAATAGAAGAGGTCGAGCGCCGCGCTGTCAGTCAATGAACCTACGGCGCTCGTGTGCCTTATAAGGATCCTTATCCTCTCAGGATCATCTGGGTGTTCGGGATCCTGGCCGAAAGCGAAGCCCCTCTCGCGGAGCTTTCGCCGCGCATCGTCGTCGTATTGGCCGTACAGTATAACTGCAGAGCTGCGCTTGACTTCCGCGTCTCCCCATACCCGCTCTCCGGCCACTTCCATGAATAATCTGTGATCGGCGTAATCCGACGGGATGGTCACTCTTTCGGCTTCCCGCCATTCGTCCGGAACATACATATAGGGCTCACAGAGCCAAGGCCTCTTAAGCACATCTGGGCTATCCGGAGCTAGATGGCGCGTGATGTTGAGCATAAGCTCGAGAGAGCCGCCCCTTACCTCTTTCTTGAGCCTCGTCATATCGCGCAGCACCATGTCGTCGGCGAGGTCTGTTGGATGGAATGCTGAGGCAACACGCCCATGCCGCCGCGGACGAGCGGTATCGTAGACTACCGCCCTATACTCTTTACCATCATGCGTGAACTCGATCTTGTATATATTGTCATCCGGATCGACGTTTTTATTGTTGAGCTCGCCTCCGAGCCGGCCTCTCGGCTCTGCCCCGATCATATGCACTATACTACCTTTTGGCAGGTCGAGAAGTTCCGCGACTTTGTCCAGGTTCTCTATTACCCTGTCTGTCGCGCCGTCTTCCCTGGCTTTTCCTCCGTTTAAGCCCTCCCATGATGCCTGTAGTATGGCCGGCCTCGAGACCTTCTTTATGGGTATGAGTATCAGTTTCTGGCCGCCGGCAGGTATACCAACTTTTAAAGGCTTGTCTGTAGAGAGCTCGTCCCGAGACGCTTTATGATACGCCTTCTTTTGGAACGGGTCGAAGACGACGTATTCGCCGGTCAGCTCTGGGTCGTCTTCTGATCCTGGGAGAAAGGCCATGCTTTCGGGATCTATCGTGCCCGCCTGGTTGTTGCCTAAGAGAAAGAGGTAGGCGTTTCCGTTAAATGTCAGAGCGAACGCGTCAAAATCCTCTGCCGGCTGGCCGGAAAGCTTGACCATGCGGCAGCTCTTGAGGTTGAGGTGTTCTCCGGTCGTTATGCTATCGGCCGCTATCAATATGTCGCCTGAGGCGCTCTCCGTTACATCGGACAAAGTGGGCGCGTCCGCGTCGTCGGTCACCTCATAGTATATCGGCCCCTTCTCGTCTGACGGCCGTTCTTTTACATGTATCTTAGTGGCTATCTCTTCTCCTTGATCGCGGGCGTAATCGAATGAGCGGCCCAGCATCTCCCTGAGCTTCCGGCCGTTTATCGCGTCGGCGCGTTTCATAGACTCAGGCATAAGCTCCAGCACTCGACATCCGTCCGAGCGCAGGGTCATGGTGAACCATACGTCATTCCCTTGCCTTCCGGTTGGCGTCAGCTCAACCCATTCATTATGCCAGATATCGCGGATAAGAAATGGCCTATTCGGATTGAGGCCATTTCCGGTAAACCAGTCCGGCGGCACTTTTATATGCTCCCTTGTACTATCTCTCTTCTCCTTTGATAGGTCATTGACAAAGATAAGCCCTTTTCCGCCCTGCATTCTCGCGAAGGCCGCGACCTCGTCTGCATGATCAGCATGGGCTTGGATCTGACTATAGGTCTTTGGTCCGAATAACTCGGGACGCGCGCGCCGTATTGCTATGGCCCGCGCTATATCTTCCGGCAGGCCCGTTATCAGGCTCTCCCCGTCAAGCGCGGGCTGCGGGCCCCATGAGCCCGTGAAACCCGGCGTGTTTATCCGGTCCTTATCAACGCTCTCGCCACCGTATCCGTACGCTTTCCAGTCGCCGTGCACCAGCGCCGGTTTGTCGGAGCGCCATATCCTGGCCCGCGTGACCACGCTGACATCGAAGCGTCTCATAAGCGCGGCCGGGCGAGGCCGGTCATGCGTGCTCCCGAATTCCACCGCGGATGTATCGCCTGTAACATCGCTGTAGGCATATACCCTTTTCGTGTCCTCGAATTCCCATAAAATGCTAGCATCAGGAGGGTTCCAGGCCCTGGCGTCGCATATAAGCGGGCCTGTCTCCCATAATCGGCCTACGGCTTCCGCAGGTACGCTGGCGCCGAGCTGCTCGGGCATTATGACGGCGCCATATCCGCGCACGGTCTTAACTATAAGATCGAAACACTCCCGGGCCTCTTCGGGATATTTTTTTGAGAAGAACATATGGAAGGCGTCGCCGCGCATAAAGTTGAAGCCTACCATCCCCATCAATAGGTGTATCGGCTCAGTAAAAAGAGGGAACATCTCGTCTTCTGGCATAGCGATGCTTGGATGAGGGGTCTTATTCATAGCGGCGAAATCGTATTCTAAAAGGCCTTCCTGGACTTCCATCTGTTCGGGTCCATCTTTATTGACGAGCCATGCAGGATGTTGCCATTTACCCATGCTTCTCTTAAACGATCTGTTAAATGAGTAGAGTTCGTCACTTGCCTCCGCGCTATCTGTAAAACAGTAAAAACCGATATCAAAACCTAGATCGATACCATAACGTTCCAGATCTGAAGCGAGCCTCTTTAATTGCTCGTAGATACAGAACTGCTCGTATAATATAAAATCCAACCTCTCTCTATTCGTTAGGCCTTGCCATTCCCCCTGTCTTATGGTGGAAAGTTTGGCTTTGTCGTACGCTATCTGTTCACGCCAACCGTTGAACGCGTACCGCTCATTGATCTCCGGCCTCCCTCCGACGACATAGATAGCGTACGCCTGTATCGTCTTCAACCCGCAAAAACGCCTGTATTCGGCTATTCTGGCTTCATCTCCATCTTTCTGAAGTTTTTCCCTAAATGACCTGTACTTCTCACCGATTGTCATGCCTTCATCCTCTATATCGTCGAGCACCAATAGGTCCGGATCGAAAGCCGTGCGCGATATCGGCGCGTAAGGGCTGTGGTGCTCATACCCGTTCTCGATATCGCGTGAGGCGACGCCGAACGGCATGAGCATGACTTTCCTGATACCCATTTTTGCTATCCCGTGTTCCGGATCAAGGATGGCCCTGCGAATATCGGCAAGATCCGCTATATGATCATCCGGCTGCCCCTCAAAACGCGCGCGCCGGCCGAAGAGGACCGCCATCGGCTCATGGTGGAACCACCACGGGTCGACTCGAACATGGCACCTCCCTTTTTTCCATGTATCTTCCGTGCCCCATTCTGTCGCCTCACCCGGCGCCCAGAAGGCCCTCACCTCACGCCCTTCCGTGTCTTTCTTTATCACAGTGTATACATTGAACTCTAAGTAGCCGCTTTTGAGGCAGGGCATATAGCCTTCGTAAGTCTCTGTCTCAGGATTCCAGCGCAACGAGACACGTCGCGAACGGTTTGGGTTATCTTTATAAGCATATTCGCAATATACTTCAGCACGTCCCGGAAATTTATGCTTAAATTCATCCGGGAGGTGCAGGCGGGCGCGGACCCGCAGGGGCCGGTACTGGCAGGCCGTTACCCATTCGCCTACTTTTAAACCAACGTTCTCAACAACGCCGGTGATATCGGACCGCGTCCATGAAATATGAGTCGCCGCCTCAGTGGTCTCATCGAGAATGGACTCCTGGCTTAACTTAAATATATTATTTCCGGACAATACAGACACTTCGGAAAGCCTTTGCATCAAGTGGTTATAGCGCTGTCCTGTTTCATGCCCGGCGTATTCATGGTTTCCCGTCTCCGCTCTCGCGTATGCGTAATAAAGCAGCGCGTTTATCGCGTCCTCAGTGCGTCCATCCGCCTCAAAGAGTTCTATAAAAGAACGCGCGTAATCTTCAGATGAGAAATAGATGATCAAAACGCCTTCGTTTTCTTCAAAACTAATAAAGTCATCAGATGTATGAAGAGAGGCGCTCCTCTTTGCGCCATCCATAATTCCAAATCTGACCGGCCTGCCGTTATGCGCCCTCTCAAGGCGATGAAGACGTTCGATGGGGTCAGCGGGATGCTCTGCCGCGCTCGTAGTCGAAGCGGCCGATATGGCTATGGGAACGTCTCCCGTTACTGTATCATCTATTAATCGCGTGATCGCGGATTTGAGGTCTATCGCCTCATTGATGGCGTCTTTTAGAGCGTCATCATCATTGGCAATATCGCTCCATGTGAGGATGTTTCCGGAAGGGCCTGAAAGTCTTATTGCTGGGGCGCGTGAATTTTTGAGCAGCTTCTCAAGCCACTCATTACCGTCTACGGGGATTACTCTGAGACTGTCTAGGGAGGTTATTAGTAGGCTGTTTATGGTCTCTATAGCCCTAATTGTCCTCAAATGATCTCTTATATCATAAGAATAGCATGTATTTGATAATGAAAAAGTTATAATAAGAGCGCATGCCACTATCCTGGTAAATTTAGAGTGCTTCATAGATGATAGTGCCACGTATCCTCTCTCCATGTGCCCATTAAAATAGCCGAGCATGCGCATAGATATGCGCTTACCCGGCTATTTCCCCTTAAAAAACACCCAATAGCCTATAATATGGTTATTTATACTATACTTATAGTAGTATCATATTAAGTATACCATACAATTATATCAAGTCAACCATATAATCTAGCTTTTTGAATGTTTAATTTTACTGCTGCAGGAGGGATTTTACAACTGAGCCTTTAAGTAGGTAGTAGGTAGGCCAGGTTTAAACCTGGCCTACTAGCTCTCTTATAGCAGGGATTATCTCTTTTGCTGGATGAGTGGTGGACGTGCCGGTACTTCTTACCTTCAATTCTACATTACCGTCCTTGAGGTGCTTCT
>JBDRDE010000156.1:0-8118 GCA_043821065.1 Candidatus Omnitrophota bacterium | reverse complement strand
CAGGTACTCCGTAGACCAGTCAGACTCCTTGACGGCCTTCGCCCAAACAGCGAGCGATCTCGTCTTTGGGCAGCCCCTGATCTCCACGCCTGCGGCCTTCATCTCGGACAAGAGACGTGGAAGAAACTTCCTGGCCACATCTTTATGGACGAGCAAGGATTCCATGGCGTTGCAGACGCTCGGCCTCTGGACCTTCGCGTTGATCGCTATCCTGTGTGCCATATTAAGGTCGGCGTACTTATCTACATAGACATGGCAGACGCCTTTATAGTGCTTTATGACGGGTATGCGCGACATAGCGGCAACTTTTCTTATGAGCCCCTCCCCGCCCCTGGGCATTACGAGGTCTATGAGGCTATCCTGCTTCAACAGGACTTCGACTGCCTTCCTGTCAGTAGTCTTTATAAGATTGACGGCACCTTCCGGCAGGCCGGTCTTCTTCATGGCCTCTTTGAGCACATCGTATATCGCCATGTTTGAATTTATCGCTTCGCTCCCACCTTTCAGTATAACACTATTACCTGACTTCAGCGTGAGAGCCGCGCAATCAGCCGTTACGTTGGGCCTCGATTCGTAAATGATCGCGATCACACCTATGGGGACTCTCATCTTCACTATCCATAGCCCGTTAGGCCTCTTCGCCATATCGCTTATAGCACCCACTTCATCTCTCAGGGAGGCGACGCCCTTTAAGCTCTGCGCCATCTGTGAGATCCTCTTCGTGTTGAGGGTAAGCCTCTCTATCATGGCACCTGATATACCCCGCATGAGCGCGGCCTTTATATCTCTGGCATTCGCCCTTAAGATCTTTTTCTCTCCTTTAATAAGAAGCTGCGCGGCCTTGTTGAGGCACTTGTCTTTTCTCTTTGTGTCCAGAGAAGCGAGTATCCTGGACGCCTCTTTAGCCTTTTTGGCTATATTTATGATCTCTTGCTGTAATGACATGCTACACCTCAATATTAGTATAAACCCTTGAAATGTCATCCCGGTTTTTGCTGTTGTGTAAATATCGGCAAAATACCGGGATCTCTACATCCTGGATTCCGGGACGTCGCTTCGCTCCGCCCGGAATGACAAACCTGGCTTGCCCTATCTCCTATAAAATTACCAGATTGTCCCTATGTACTATCTCATCATAATACTTATAACCCAGCGCCTCTTTTATCTGGCTCGACTTCAAGCCCTTGATCTTCTTTACCTCAAGCCAGGAAAAGTTGGTAAGCCCCCTGGCGAACTCCTCGTCACTCTCATCCACGAGGCTGACGACATCTCCGATATCGAATTTGCCGCTCTCCTCCGTAACGCCAGACGCGAGCAGGGACTTATTACCTTTCTCTAGAGCCTCCCTGGCCCCCTTATCGACCTTTATGGTGCCTTTAGGCTTTGATGTATAAGCTATCCAGTGCTTTCTGGCGCTCATCGACTCGCGGCCGGCCAAAAAGAGGGTACCCGCTCTCTTGCCGTCTACGATATTCAAAAGTATATCCTTCTTATTCCCGTTTGCTATTACGCATGGTATCCCTGAACTTGTGGCTATCTTGGCCGCCTGGAGCTTAGAGACCATCCCTCCCATGCCGGTCTTAGACTTCTGGCTTATCGCCAGGTCCTCTATTTCACGAGTGATCTTATCCACTATACCTATGCACCTTAAAGGTATCTTCTTCACTCTGTCATATTCGCACAGGCCTTCCACGGTGCTCAGCATCACCAGGAGGTCGGCCTCAGCCAGGTTGGCCACCAGGCTTGAGAGCCGGTCATTATCGCCGAATTTTATCTCCTCGGTAGAGACAGTGTCGTTCTCATTGATAATGGGAATGACTCCCTCCTCTACTAAAGTAGAGATGGTATTCTTGGCGTTGAGGTAGCGCTTCCTGTCGGTCAGATCATCCTGGGTCAATAGTATCTGAGCCCCTACATACCCCTTGCTCTTGAGGTAGGCATCATACATGTTCATAAGTTTGTTCTGTCCTATAGCGGCGCAGGCCTGTAGCTCTGGCAGCGATTGCGGCCTGGCGCACTTCTTTAATACGCCCATACCCGCTCCGATGGCGCCTGAGGTAACGATAAGGATCTCTATGCCCCTGTCCATTATCTTGACTATCTGACTAAGCAGGCCCTCTATCTTTCTTTTATCAAGCGCATTGCCGCTCGATGTGATGACGCCCGTGCCTATCTTTACCAATATCCTATTATACTTCCCGTCTCTTTTCATAAGACCCCTGTTATGGCGCTGATCAGTTCTTCCAGCCCCTCTCTGTTCATCGCGGAGATGGGATAGATCTCTTTGTCGACCTTCTCCCTGAAGGCCTTTATATTCTCACGCGCCTCAGGAAGGTCCATCTTGTTGCAGGCGATGATCTGAGGCTTCTTGAGAAGCTTCTTGTTGTACAATCCGAGTTCTTCGTTCAATGAAAGATAGTCGCTAACCGGATCCCTGCAGTCCACGGCCGCCATATCCACCAGGTGCACTAACACCTGAGTCCTCTCTACGTGGCGTAAAAACTTATGCCCCAGCCCTCTACCCTCGTGCGCGCCTTTTATAAGGCCGGGTATATCCGCTATAACAAAATCTCTATCGCCGGTTGTAACAACTCCCAGCATCGGCTGTTTTGTCGTAAAAGGATAACTCGCCACCTTGGGATGGGTTTTTGAGATGCTTGAGATCAGCGTAGACTTGCCCGCGTTGGGATAACCGACTATCCCGACCGCGGCGATGAGCTTGAGCTCTAACCTTACTTCCCGCTCCTCACCCCGGCCGCCTTCTTTGGCCATCCTGTATCTGCTGTTGGCGCTGCCCCCTTTTCCGCCGCGCGCCACGATAACCCTCTGGCCCGGCGCGTCTAGATCCCTTAGGATCTCTCTGGTCTCTTCGTCCAGGATAACAGTACCCGGGGGAACCCTTATAATGCAATCCTCCCCTTCACTGCCCTTTTTATGGTTTGAGCTTCCGTGGCTGCCTGGCCTGGCCTTGAAATGTCTTTTATATTGAAAGTCTAACAGGGTCTGGATATTGCGGTCGGTTATAAATATGACATCGCCGCCGTCTCCACCTTCGCCGCCGTTCGGTCTGCCGCGCGTGTTCGGTTTTAACTTGAGGAAGCTGTTGCAGCCGTTTCCGCCGTTTCCGGCCTTCAGGTGGATCTTGGTCGTGTCTATAAACATCTTGGGTTGGTAGGCCCGCTTATGATCAAGCGGGTATTATATTGATAACTTTAGTCGTAGTGAAACTTACCGTTCCATCGCTCAAAGCGAAGATCGTATGGTCTCTGCCCATACCGGCGTTTAAGCCCGCGGTGAACCTCGTGCCGCGCTGTCTGACGATTATATTGCCGGCCCTTACGCTCTGGCCGCCGTATCTCTTCACGCCTAGGCGTTGAGAGTTAGAATCTCTGCCATTGCGACTACTTCCAAGTCCTTTCTTATGTGCCATTGCTATCTCCTAATATGTAGATTCGGTTAGCGGTGTGCGGTGCGCGGTTAGCGTCCCGCGAAGACCGCGAACAGGATCATTTGATCTCTATCTCTTTTATCTTCAGCTTGGTGAGTTTCTGCCTGTGTCCGATCTTAGACCTTGAGCTCTTTCTGCGCCTGTATTTGAACGAGATCACCTTCTTCGACTTAATATTCGCCAGGACCTCGCAGGTGACCTTGACATTCTTCAAGTAGGGCTGGCCGATCTCCACATTCTTGCCATCAACGTACATCAGCACCTTATCAAGCTTAACATCTTTTCCAGCCTTTACGTCAAGCTTCTCTACATCAAAAGTATCGTTCTTCTTTACGCGATACTGCTTGCCTCCTGTTTCTACTATTGCGTACATATATTTAATCCTCTTGTTACTACTACTCTATAAGGGTTATGCCATTTTATAAGTATATAAATATAACATAATTATATCTTAGTTGTCAAGAGATATTGATCTCCTCTATATGGAACTCGGGCTCTGCCTTTATGATTATCTTGCGCCTATACCTGCTCTCCAGTTGTGCGATAGAGCTCTTATCCTGAGTTGTAAGATAATCACATACCTCGGGGTGAACGCATAAGTGCAGCTCTCTATTGGGCCACCTCTTCTTTAGGGCCTGCACGATCTTTCTCCTAGCCTCTATGCCCACTGTAGTTACGGATTTCACCGAGCCGCGGCCGTTGCAGTATGGGCATATCTTATAAGACATGCTCTCCACGCTCCTGCGCATCCTCTGCCTGGTCATCTCTACAAGACCGAGCTGAGAGATATTGAGGACCTTTGTCCTGGCCTTGTCCCGCTTAAGAGCATCTTTTAGCGCAATAAATACCTTGTGCCTGTGATCCCTCTGCTCCATATCTATGAAGTCTATCGCTATGATGCCGCCCATATCGCGCAGCCTTACCTGCCGCGCTATCTCTCTGGCCGCCTCCATGTTGGTTAAAAACGCCGTCTCCTCCAGGTTTTTTCGCCCGGTAAAACCGCCTGTATTGACGTCTATAGACACGAGCGCCTCTGTCTGCTCTATCACTATGTGGCCTCTGTTCTTAAGGTGTATCCTCGCCTCATATATCTTGGCTATCTCGTCCTCTATCCCAAAGTGCTCGAAGAGCGGTTTTTCTCCCCGGTAGTATTTTATACGCATCCTCATCGAATTCAGGATAGAGCCGACAAACCGCGCTATCTTCTTGAACTCCTCTTTGTCATCCACCAAGAGCCTGTCGACTTCTGAGCTCAATAAGTCCCTGACCACCCTCATCACGAGATCGAACTCCTGGTGAATAAGGCGGGGCCCTTTAACGGCTTGGCCTTCCCGCTTTATATTCTCCCATACCTTCGTCAGATACGATATCTCGTGGTCAAAATCTTTTCTCTTACAGCCGCTTCCAGCGGTCCTCACTATGACCCCGATATCTTTAGGTATCTTTATCCCGGACAACTCCTTCTTGATCCTGACCCGTTCTCCGGGCTTGGCTATGCGCTTGGAAACGCCTATTATGGCTCTCGTAAGGCATTATCACCAGATACCGGCCTGGCAAGGATATATGCGTCGTGAGGCGCGCGCCCTTGGTACCTATGGGTTCCTTTACGACCTGCACCATTATCTCCTGCCCTTTCTTGAGCAGTTTTGTGATATGGGGCACTTCGCGGTTCTGCCTCTTTTCGGCAGCCTCGTGATCTAAGGGCTCCGACAGAAGCTCCTCGAGATCCGGCGGCCTATCCACCACATCGCTTACGTGAAGAAATCCGTCTTTCTTCAGGCCCAGGCTTACAAAGGCCGCTCCCATGGCCGGGAGTATGGCGCTAACGACGCCCTTGTAGATATTGCCGACGACTCTCTGGTGCTCTGCGCGTTCTACGTAAAACTCTTCCAGAGAGCTGCCCTCTACGATGGCGACTCTCTTCTCCTGCGATTCAATGTTTATCAGTATTTGTTTTTGCATGGCTAAATTATCTCTACCTCCGATATCTTTATCTCTTCAGGCAGTCCGCCTTGGAGCCTTCTTTTTACCTCTTCGGTCCGCATCCAGCGTTCGAGCTTGAATACGGCCTCCAGGCCATCGCTCTCCAGGCCGAGTTTTAAGGCCGGCATAACGCTTATCCTGGGATGAGGGTTGAAGCCCTTGGTTATGAAGACCGGTATCCCTGCCCTCCTCAAGCCTCTCTGAAAGAGGCGCATAAGGTCCAGGTGCGATATAAACTTCAGGAGCCCGGTCTTGGCAAACTTAACCCTTATCTTTTGACTTACCGTAGTTACCATAACTACCCTATCTAACAACACCTACTCGTCTATACAGCAATCCTGTATTGTGTAAGCGCATACGCGCTAACATCGTTAAACGACTACGGCGCCTACCAGATCTTCCACCATTTCCGCTTTTTCTCTTCCTTCGGTGGCCTGGGGATAGCCATGAAGACCTCGGGATCTCTCGGAACAGGCATATGCGTCGTGGAGATGTTGGGGTCTAAGTGCGTCGGCCACTTATCTTCCATCAGGTGGACCGTAATGAATATTATAAGCTCTGTCCTATCTACGGTCTTACTGCTCCACTTGAAGAGATAATCCCCCAAAAGAGGAATATCGCCCAGAATAGGCACCTTGTCCTCGATGTCAGACGTCGTGTTGGTTATGAGCCCGGCCATCATTATCGTGTCGCCGTCCCTTAGCATCACCTCGGCATTAGCCTCTCTAGTGGTGAATATCGGGGCCACTATACCTCGAGTGGCGTCAAGCACCTGGATGCTGACGAACTCGTCTATCTGAGGACTAAGCTCGATGACGATATCCCCCTCGGCATTCACATGAGGAACTACCGTCAGCTTGACTCCCAGGTCCTTCTGGTCGTCGAAACCGGTGATCACCAGGTCGCCCGTATCCTCGTTGAAGGCGAACGAAGGAAAGAGCATCTTCTCGCCTACCAGTATATGGGCCTCTTTGTTATTAAGCGTCACTATCCTCGGATTCGACAGCACATCGGTATCAGTCCTCTCATTTATGAACTCCAGGACCGCCTGGAGCTCGGTGAAATCCAGGGTACCGTATGTAAAGTCAGTAGACTGCGCCATGGGGAACGCGCTCAGTTTCATGGCCTGTGTCTGCGCCGCTGATAAGGGCGGGAATGGGTCGGTCATGAAATTGCTCGTTATGGCGATCTCCTGGTTGCCGTTATCATCGATCGTTATCGCTCTTGTGCTCGCATTAGGCGGGTAGATCATGGCGCCCTCTCTCCACCATGTCTCTAAGAACGGCAGCTTGGTCGGCCGCGCGGAACCCGAGGCGGTGATACGCGTCGTCCAGTCTATCCCCAGCCGCTCACTGTCATCAAGACTGACCTCTATGATCTTGGCCTCTATAAGCACCTGGGGAGTACGCTTGTCCAGCTTCTCCACGATCTGGCTTATCTTGTAGAGGTTGGTCGGTATATCGGTGACAATGACGACATTCGTCCTCTCGTCAAATTTGATCTTTCCCCTGTCGGTGAGCATCTCGTTGATGGACTCGGCGACCTCCTCTGACTTGGCGTAGTTCAGAGAGTAGACCTCGGTCGTCAGTTCTTCCTGCTTGAGGCTCTCTATGGTCGTGACCCTTATGATATTCTCCTCTTTCTCGTATGCGAAGCCGTATGTCCTCAATATCACGCTGAGCGCCTTCTCCCATGGGACATCGGTGAGCCTTATCGTGATCAAGCCGGTCACTTCAGGCCCGGCAACGATATTGACTCCCCCTTTATACGATAGTATGCGCAGGACGTTCGTTATGTCGGCCTCCTTGAAATCCATGGTGACATTCCCCTGAGCCGTAGTCTTGGTAGCGGCGACCGCGTCATCTTGCCCGCCAGCCAATGCGTCTTGCGCAAATGCCGGACCCAGAGAATACATAGAAAAGATCATGACCAATATTGTATTACAGAGCTTTTTCTTCACCTTCCGCTCCCTCCTCGCCCAAGGCGATATTATGTTTAATTTTGTTTATATATAATATAATGTTATTTTCGGTTATCGTCTCAATTTTTACGCTCGCTATCTCGTCGCCTTCTTTCACGATGACCCCGTTTAGTATAGCTATCGATCCGCCTCCTGAGTCCCAGACTATCCCTTCCAGGGTTATATCTTCTACGCCTTGGACACCTTCCAGGCCCGCAGATATCTTTACGTTGCGTGTGATAAGAGGGATAAACGGATCCCTCCTGCCCTTGCTGTCATAAGTCAGATCCTTCTGGGGTGCCCCATCCGCGAATCCCGCACTCACCCATAGCACGCCTATAAGCAAGATCAAACTATTTGCGGCAACAGCAAGAAGTTTACGCGTCATTTCTGCACCAGGACGAATGTCTCCGTGATAAGCCGTATGTCATGCTTGCGTACATTCCCTTTAGAGGCGTCTATATCCAGCTCTTTTATCATGATAAATCTATAGCCGGTCTCGAGTTTCTGCAGGAACTCCCCAAGCTCATGATAGCCCGAAGTCGCGATGATCTCTATCGGGATAGTCTGATATATGCTATCCTCATCTTCCAGGCCAAATCCGGCTACGACTACCGGCTTTATCCCTATGATCCTGACGCTCGAGGCGCTTGCAACCTCAGAGAGCTTCTCGAGGAGCTTAGGTATCTCGCGCTCCCTGGGAAATATCTCCTCGAACTCCTTGATC
>JBDRDE010000155.1:0-7851 GCA_043821065.1 Candidatus Omnitrophota bacterium | reverse complement strand
GGGTATTGACAAAGGGCTAGTGCTTGCATTATTATAATCGTGTGATATAATCATAACATTAAATAAAATGGCCCTATGAATAAAAATTTAAAGATCGGGTTGCTGCTGTTAATACTCGCTAGCGTATACTTTCTAGTAAGTGCGGTAGCTTTTTTTATTTTAAAGGAGTCTGAGAAAGACAAGAGGGCGTATTTGGAAGAAGAGCTTAGTGATATGGTAAAGTCTAGAGAGAGCATAGCAAGCGAGCTGGCGGATTTTAAGGCGAAGAACCGCGAGATCGAAAGCCGCCTTAACTCGGTCAAGGAGCAGGCGAGAGGGATATCCGAGGAGATCCTGAAGGAGAAAGAGGCGAGGCGGCTATTGACTATGCAGCTCGAAGAAGAGAAGAAGAAGTCCGAGCGCCTCATGTCGGATGTCATGGCCGAGAAGGAGGAGCGCCTGAGCCTGGTGCACCAGCTGTCTAACGCCGAAGATGCTCAGAGGCAGCTTAGAGAGCAGTACGACCTTATCTTCCAGGCAAAAGAGACGCTTGAGTTTAAGTTGCGCGAGATGATGGCGGGAAAAGGCGTCGAGCTCGAAAGGATAGAGGTCACGAGCGACTACGGCAGAGATTTTGGCCGTGAAGAGGCCGACACGCGGGATGAGCCCGTATGGGAAGAAGAGATAGAGATCTACGATGAACCTGTCGAGGTCTCCAGGGCGCCGAGAAGCGGCAGTGTAATGGTCATAAACAGCAAATATAATTTCATCGTATCCAATATCGGAAAAGTAGACGGCGTTGCCGTCGGATCGGAGCTCGACGTTTATAGGGACCGGTCGCTCATCGCCAAGACCAAGGTCGAAAAATTGTATGAAAAGATGTCAGCGGCGACCATCTTGCCCGAATGGAAGAACGCCAGGATAAAAGAAGGGGATGTAGTCCAAATCCCAAGGTGATCTTTATGGACAAGATAGAGATAAGATCCGCGAAGAGATTAAAAGGTACGATCGAGCTCAAAGGCGATAAGTCTATTTCGCACCGCGCTGTGATGATAGCCTCTATCGCCGAAGGCCGATCCAGGATAAAGAATTTTTTAAAGAGCGAAGACTGCCTGGCGACCGTCATGGCGTTTCAGAAGCTGGGTGTCGGCATAGACTTTTCCCGAGACGAGGTGATAGTGGAGGGCAGGGGCCTTAGAGGCCTGAGCGGGGCCGGAGGCAATATCTACCTCGGCAATTCCGGCACATCCATGAGGCTCTTATCCGGTATTCTCGCCGGACAGGGCTTCGAATCCACGCTGACAGGAGACGAGTCTCTTTCCGTAAGGCCAATGGATAGGATCATAAAGCCTTTGAGGCTTATGGGCGCCGATATCTGCGGGCGCGAAGACCGATACGCCCCGCTCGTCATAAAAGGGAGTCCGCTCAAACATATAAAATACAAGACAGAGGTCCCGAGTGCACAGGTGAAGTCAGCCCTTATTTTAGCCGCGCTCTACGCCGATGGCCCGAGCGAGATAGGGGAATCACTGAAGTCGAGAGACCATACCGAGAGGCTGCTCAGCCTTTTTGGCGCCAGGATGGTCATAGAGGACCAGGATATCACGATCTACGATAACCCCGTCCTTAAAGGGAAGTCCATTTCTATACCGGGAGACATATCGAGCGCCGCTTTCTTCATTGTCGGTTCTCTGATCTTAGGAGGATCAGAGATAGTTATAAAAGATCTCCTATTCAACAGGACGAGACTAGGTATTATAGATGTATTATTAGATATGGGGGCCGATATAAAAGTGGAGAATAAGCGCTTTAACGGCTTTGAGGAAACATGCGATCTCATTATAAAGTCGAGTGACCTGAAAGGAGTAAGGGTCGGAAGGTCAATTATACCCTCCATTATAGATGAGCTCCCGGTACTGCTCGTTGCCGCGCTTTTTGCTCAAGGCGAAACATATATAGAAGGGGCCGGTGAGCTGCGCGTTAAAGAGACCGACAGGATAGCCTCCATGACAAAAGCGCTTAAGAGTATGGGCGCCGATATATCCGTAAGCGGTGACGATATCTCTGTAAAAGGCCGCGCCAGTTTAAAAGGGACAAAACTCGATTCATTAGGCGATCACAGGACGGCCATGTCTCTCGCCATAGCTTCCATCGCCGCGGAGGGCGCGTCCGAGATAAAAGGCATAGAATGCGTGAAGACATCCTTTCCCGATTTCTTCGATCTCCTGGATATTTTAAGGAGATAAAAGGAGAGAATGTTAAAATAAATTTGACACTATGCATTTTGTATGATATATTTACTATAATATTATGGTACAACAAAAAGCAATAATTGCAAAGATCATCGGTCTCTTCGGAAAAGGGGTTGATTTTGCTTTAGGCCTCTTTTCGAACGATATGGGCATCGATCTCGGAACAGCTTCGACGCTCGCCTATATTAAGGGACAGGGCATAGTCCTCTGCGAGCCTTCCGTAGTAGCTATCCAGAAAGGCACATCCATTGTGTTGGCAGTCGGCGAAGAGGCCAAGCGCATGCTTGGGCGCACGCCCGGCAATATAGTGGCTATAAGGCCCATGAGAGACGGCGTCATCGCTGATTTCGAGATCACCGAGGCCATGCTTCGCTACTTCATAAAGAAGGTCCACAATTCCAGGCGCCTTGTAAGGCCCCGCATGGTGATAGCTATCCCGTCAGGGATCACAGAGGTGGAGAAGCGGGCCGTAAAAGACTCTGCGCTCCAGGCCGGAGCGAGAGAGGTCTTTATGATAGAAGAGCCCATAGCGGCCGCTATAGGAGTGGGTCTACCGATACAGGAACCTTCAGGAAATATGATCATAGATATAGGTGGCGGCACAACTGAAATGGCGGTGATATCGCTGGCAGGCATAGTCTTCTCTAAATCTATAAGGATAGGCGGCGATGAGATGGACGAAGCCATAATAAATTACCTCAATAAGACTTATAATCTGATGATCGGCGAAAGGACGGCCGAGGATATTAAGATAAAGGTAGGCTCCGCTTATCCACTCGAAGAGGAGCTGACCATGGAAGTGAGGGGGCGCGATCTCGTCGCTGGCCTCCCCAAGATGATCACAGTCACGAGCGAAGAGATAAGAGAGGCGATGGGCGAGCCGATATCGCAGATCATAGAGAGCATAAGGATAACACTGGAGCGGACACCACCTGAGCTATCCGCCGATCTGATAGAGCGAGGCATAATCATGGCCGGTGGAGGCGCCCTGCTGCGCGGGTTTGATAAGTTGATCCAGGAAGAGACCGGCCTGCCGGTCCATGTCGCTGATGACCCTCTGACAGCCGTCGCCCTGGGAACGGGCAAGGTCTTAACGGAACTCCATTATCTTAAAAAGATAGCGCTTACACAAAAGCAGGAAACGTAAAGACGCGATGTGAGCAGGAATAATATAACAGTATCAATTCTGACCGCAGTAGTCCTCATCTGGGTCGTAAATGCCATATTCACTGCAACGCGCGCAAAGATAATTGATATTGCCAAGCCTACCCTTAAAGTATCACACAAAGTAACCACAAAGGTCAAATCTGCCATCATCCCCGAAAGCCGTCTCGCCAAGGATAACAAGCTTCTTAGAGACCAGATAGATATCATGAAGAACAAGCTCGTGAAGCTAGATGAGCTGGAGTTCGAGAACAGCAGGCTCAAGGATCTGCTGAGCTTTAAGAAGAATACCACCAGCAAGACAATATCCGCGCAGGTCATAGGCAGGGATCCTTCCAACTGGACGAGCATTATATATATAGACAAGGGCAGCGACGATGGCATAAAGAAGTACATGGCAGTCACTACCGATAAAGGGCTTGTCGGCAGGGTCGTGGAGGTTGGTTCGGCGACGGCAAAGGTGATGTTCATAACCGATCCTGATTCTAGGATAGGTGTCCTTATACAGCGCAGCCGCCATGACGGACTCCTTTACGGGACGCTAGGCCGGCAGTGTCAGGCGGGTTATCTCGCGCTGGACGCGGATGTCTGGCCCGGAGACCTCGTGATAAGCTCGGGCCTTGGGTCATCGGTGCCGAAAGGATTGCTTGTTGGGACCGTGGAGGATGTCTTTATAGACAGGAGCGGCCTCTATCAATCGGCCGTTGTAAAGCCGGCCGTGGACCTCTCGAGGATCGAGGAGGTCTTATGTATGGAATAGGAAGGCCGCGCCTATATCTAGTAATATTTATAATCCTATTATTGGAGAGCACGGTTATGCACGAGATAGGTTTTGACAATGTCAGGCCCAATCTTATGCTTATCTTTATTATATTCGTGGGACTCTTTTCTGATTGGAGAGAGGCACTAGAGGCGGGCATTGTCGGGGGATTGCTGAGAGGGGCTTTTACCACAAGCCCGGTCGGCATAAATCTGACCATCTTCTCTTTATGCGCCCTCTTGGCCAATTATTGCAGAAATAAAGTCTACAGGGAGAGCTTTCTTACGCAGATCGCCCTGACCTTTTCTCTAGGGCTCTTCTTTAACATCCTGTTTGTATTTATTGAAAGACTTACAGCCGCCAAGGATATTATAAATGTCGACATCCAGCTCGATTTCGCGTCTTTAGCTTTCCGTATCAGCCTGTACACAGCCCTTATAGCGCCGCCCGTCTTCTACTTCTTAAAAAAGACACTGAAGTTAATGATATCGGATAATTACGTATGAGCCCCGTTAGACCTTATAAGACTTGCAATACGGGCAGCGTGGCAGCGGGTTTTGTGATAGCAAGGTCTAACGGGATAAACCCCATTAGACCTAGAATATATCTAGCGGGAACGGCGAGCCATGGAGGTCTAACGGGGTGAGAATAAAAATACTGGGAGTACTGATTTACATCCCATTCTTCCTGCTGGCCGTAGGTCTATTCTATCTGCAGATAATAAATGGGGCCAACTACGAGAGGCTCGCGACGAGGAACAGGATACGGCTTGTGCCGATAGAGAGCCCCAGGGGAAGGATCTTCGACCGCAACGGCGTCCTATTGGTCAACAACAGGATATCTTTCGATGTCTCTATAATCACGCAGGAATTGAAGAACAAGGACGAAGTTCTCGAAAAGTTGGCGATGAGGCTGAACCAGCCCAAAGAGTCCCTCGAGGAGGCGCTGAAGAAAAATTTCATAACGCCTTTTCAGCCGGTCAAGATCGCCTTCGACATAGGAAAGATAAAGGCGATCACCATAGAAGAGGAGAGGCTGGACCTTCCCGGAGTCATAATAGAGACGTCCCCCTATAGGCATTATATATATAAAGAGACCGGTTCCCATATATTCGGTTACCTTGGCCTTATAAACTCCCGCGAGCTCGAGAAGCTCAAGAGCTACGGCTATACGACGAATGATTATGTCGGCCGGTCCGGCGTAGAAAAGTATTACGATAGCTACCTTAAGGGCACAGACGGCGGTATGCAGATAGAGGTGGACAACAGGGGCCACCAGGTAGGGATCCTCGGCATAAGAGAGCCAATAAAAGGAAAAGACCTCTACCTTTCCATAGATATAAGGCTGCAAGAGTTCATAGAGAATGTATTCAAGGGTGCCCGCGGAGTGGCGTGTGTGATGGATCCCAGGAGCGGAGAGATCCTGAGCCTGGTGAGCACGCCGGCCTTCGACCCCAATATATTTTTGGCAGAGGGAAGCTCGCGCCGGATAAGTTCACTCTTTGCCAGCGAAGATTATCCCTTATTGAACAGGGCAATACAATGCGGGTATCCTCCGGGCTCTGTCTTCAAGATCGTCACTAGCTCCGCGGGGCTCGAAAAGAATATATCTCCCGAAAGGACGCTCTATTGCAGCGGCCTCTATTTTTTGGGCGGCAACATCTTCAGGTGTTGGAAGGAGAAAGGCCATGGCGCCCTGGCGGTGCGGGACGCCTTGAAACATTCGTGCAACGTCTTCTTTTATCAGCTCGGAAGGATGGTCGGGGCCGAAGAGATAGCCAATTACGCCGTAAAGTATGGTTTTAGCCATCCGACCGGAATAGACCTGCCGGGAGAGTACTCAGGCCTCGTCCCTAACAGGATGTGGAAACTCCTCAACAAAAGAGAGTCGTGGTATGAGGGGGAGACGCTCAACTACGCTATAGGGCAGGGCTATCTTCTAGTGACTCCTATGCAGATAGTGAGGATGGTCTCGTCTGTGGCCAACGGAGGGTATCTCGTCCGCCCTTTCCTTGTTAAGAAGATCGAAGATGTGGACATCTCCCAGACGAAAAGGTCTTCAGTTAATATCTCAAAAGAGACGCTCGATATAGTGAAAGAAGGCCTCGTAAAAGTCGTAAACGATCCGGACGGCACAGGCAGGAGGGCGTACGTGGAAGGGGCCAAAGTGGCTGGAAAGACAGGGACCGCACAGACCTCACAGCCGAAGACTCACGCCTGGTTCTCCGGATTCGCTCCGGCGGATGAGGCGAAGGTGGTCCTGGTCGTCTTTCTCGAATACGGCGGCAAAGGAGGCCTCGGCGCGAGCCAGACGGCTCGTGAGATATTCGTCGAACTGCAGAACCTGGGGTATATGTAACATGTATAATAGACTATTGAGAAATATTGACAAGACGCTGATAATTGCTGTAGCGTTAATACTGATCATCGGGCTCTCGTCGGTCTTTAGCGCAACGCACTCCGAAGGCTCTTCGACCAGCAGGGAAGGGCTCTTTCTGAGGCAGATAATGTGGATCGCCGTGGGCCTTATACTCGCTTTTATTATCGTCCATGTAGATTATCAGAAGTTTGTCGACTCAGCGTATATTATCTTTGGCTTGAATATACTTCTCTTGATAGTAGTGCTCGTGTATGGCCACACCAGGCTTGGCGCGCAGAGATGGGTCGTGATAGCCGGTGTCGGTTTCCAGCCCTCCGAGTTCGTCAAGATAAGTTTTATACTGGCGTTGAGCGCTTACCTTGGGCACAGGGCTAAGTTCTCTTATCAGCCGCCGGATCTGGCGGTCTCTTTCGGGCTGATGTTCATCCCGCTCGTCTTGATATTTCTCCAGCCGGATCTCGGCACGGCGCTTATGCTTATACCGATAGTATTCGCCATGTTATTCGTGAGAGGGGCGAGTGTAAAGCATCTGCTGGCACTGATAACAATCGGGCTGTTATCGAGCCCGCTTTTGTGGATGATGATGAAGGGTTATCAGAAACAGAGGCTCTCGGTATTCATAAACCCGAACGCTGACCCGCTCGGGGCCGGCTATACCATCATACAATCAAAGATCGCCATAGGTTCAGGGTTTCTCTTCGGGAAGGGCTGGCTTAGCGGCACGCAGAACCAATTGAACTTCCTGCCTGAACGGCACACTGATTTTATATTCTCCGTCATAGGAGAAGAAGGAGGGCTTATCGGGTGCGCCCTGCTTATAGGGCTCTACTGCGTATTGATATACAGGGGCTTAAGGATCGCGCAGACCACCGGAGACACTTACGGCAAGCTCATGGCCACCGGGATCGTAACGATGCTCGCCTGCCAGATAATAGTGAATATAGGCATGGCCTCGGGCTTCATGCCTGTCGTCGGACTACCGCTGCCGCTCATGAGCTATGGCGGGTCGTCGCTGCTTACGACGCTGGTCTCGCTGGGCCTGCTCGTCAACATCGGCATGCGCCGCCCGAGATTTTAAAACGTTCTAGGACAGTGCCTCGAGGACCTGCGTTCTTGAGCAGTGTTCCGGCACGGTTTAGTGTGGGTTACATGTACCCTAAGCTTTTCGGTGTTGCTTACTCGACCGATTTTTTTACCCGTGCTTATGGACTTACGTTTTGAGCCTCACGCATGTAAACCAGAAGCTCAAAACGCCCTACGTGTAACTATAAGTAAAACAGCGTAACTATAACGGCGCTCACTCGCTTGCCAGCTATC
>JBDRDE010000154.1:0-2180 GCA_043821065.1 Candidatus Omnitrophota bacterium | reverse complement strand
CTATTAGTCGTGGCTATGGCCCTCTCTCCTTGGCCTAGTATACCCATATGCCCGCCCAGGCAAGGGCCGCATGTCGGGGTAGAGAATACCCCGCCGGCGTTGACAAATATCTCAGCCAGACCCTCTTTTACAGCCTGGAGGTATATAGCCTGCGTGGCAGGTATCACTATAAGCCTGACACCGGACTTAACCTTCTTGCCTTTCAGCACACGCGCCGCTATCCTGAGGTCAGATATCCTGCCGTTGGTACAAGAACCAATGACAGACTGATCTATGCTTACATTCTTTACCTCGCTTACCGGCTTGGCATTGCTTGGTAGGTGAGGCAGTGATATTTGCGGCTCAATATCAGAGACATCGTATTCTATAACATCGGAGTAAGGCGCGCCTTTATCACTCTTAAATATCCTATACTTCTTGCCCTTCACATACTCTTCGGTCTTCTCATCCGCTTCTATGATGCCGCTCTTTCCGCCCGCCTCAATAGCCATATTGCACATGGCGAATCTATCATCCATAGGCAGGCGCCTGATAGCGTCTCCTGTAAACTCCATAGCCTTGTATAGCGCGCCGTCTACACCTATATCGCCGATCGTATAGAGAATGAGATCCTTACCGCTGACCCACTTATTGAGTTTGCCTTTAAAGACAAACTTCATAGACTCGGGCACCCTAAACCACGTCTTTCCGGTGATAAGCGCAGCGGCGAGATCCGTAGACCCTCCGCCGGTTGAGAACGCCCCCAGTGCCCCGTAAGTGCAGGTATGTGAATCTGCACCGATAATTGTGTATCCGGGCAATACAAGCCGCAGCTCAGGTAATAGGGCGTGCTCTATGCCCATCCTGCCAACTTCATAATAATGTTTTATCTTATGCTTTACTGCAAAGGTCTTTAAGATCTTTGCCTGGTTGGCGCTCTTCATATCTTTATTGGGTGTAAAGTGATCCGGGATGAGCGCTATCCTATCCTTATTAAAGACCTTTGTCGAACCAGATTTCTCAAACTCTTTTATTGCCAAGGGGGCGGTAATGTCGTTTCCGAGGCAGAAATCGAGCTTCGCCTCTATGAACTCTCCGGGCTCCACGTAGTCTTTGCCGGCATGATATGCCAATATCTTCTGTGTTATAGTCGCTTGCATCATCCCTCCGCTCCGTCATTGCGAGGAGGCCTTGTCCACTCCTGGCCGACGAAGCAATCTCTGCTTATCATTTCACTAACCTGTATGTAGGGTATGCAAAATTAACATTGCTCTCTTTGTCGAAGTCGTCCAGTATGAGCCTGTTGAGGTTGTCAAAGGAGAACCTGCGTTTCTTGACTTCTGTAAGGTATCTCAAAGAGAGCTCTATGCCGTTTTCCACCACCTTTACGTATACTATCGGGGTCAACTTGTCGTAGAATATAAAGTACCTTTCGGCCATCTTCTTTATAAGCCTCGCCATCTCCTCACTCAATCTCTCGGCCTCTTTCCTGGCGTGGCTGAGCATTATCGCTTCGGCCTTTCTCCAGTCGCTCTTGAATGTTACCACCATCTTTATCTCGTCCCACAAGAACTCGAAGCCCCTCGTATAGTTAAATACCGGGGCTTTAAACAAGGTGCTGTTCGATATGTGGACGACCCTGCCGGTGGACTGATCCTCGTTTACCCAGTTGCCTATCTCGAGCAAGGATGTCTGGAAGAGCCTGATGTCGATCACATCGCCCTTCACTTCGCCTATCTGCACGCGGTCGCCTGGCTCGAAAGGCCTCCTGATCAATATGAGAAACCAGCCCGCTATGCTCAGGAATACATCTCCCAAAGCGACCATGAGACCGGCCCCTATAACGCTTATCACAACGGTGAATGTCTTGAGGTTCTGCGCCCACAGCGCGCTTATCGCGATGATCGCGATAAGGGTGCCTATGTAAAGAGTGGTCTTTCTCGCAGTATGGCGCCTCTTTAGATTGGCGACCTTCTTCGTTATTATCTTCTCAATTACGATAACAAAGATATATACGACTATAGCAATTAGCGCTGATATTATACCCTTTATGGCATTAGGAGAAAGCTCGAAAGACATGGTTTACCTCGCTTCCATTATATTTTCGTATAATTATATACTAAGCCCACTTAAATTGCAAATGCAAAAATCGCTGCCCCTCAACACCTTCAGCGGCATAACACCCAAGCTTTTCGGTATTG
>JBDRDE010000153.1:0-8373 GCA_043821065.1 Candidatus Omnitrophota bacterium | reverse complement strand
TTGTAGATCTTGCCCTTCTCGCCCGGCCTGATAAGGTTATCGGACTGAAGCTCTCCGTCTATGTAGAGATCTTTGACCCCCCGCTCGACGCCATCGGGGTTCTTTATCTCTATTTCATACAACGAGCCCCGAAACGGCCTGACTATCTTGCATCTCTTCCATTTTGACGGTATGCACGGGTCGATCCGAAGACCCTCATAATCCCTGCGCGCACCAAGCATATACTCCGTGGCCACCATGAAATTCCAGCCCGATGTCCCGGTTATCCAGGTAAAAGCCCCTTCACCGTAAAGATACGGGTGTTCCGGCCCTACCAGGTATTCGGCGTAGACATACGGCTCGGTCTTGTAGAGATCGTAATCCTTCTGTGCATTAGGCATGATCTTCTTTATCGAGCTATAGGCCTTATTGCCCCTGCCTGCCACGCACTCTGCGGCTATCTGGAATGTCGCGGCGTGGCAGAATACGGCGGCATTCTCTTTCGTCCCTTCGGTGAACATGCTTATCCTCCCAAGCTTACCGTCATATTTGCTGTAGGCGGGATGGAATAAGGCGAGCCCGTGCTTTCCATCGAGATATTTATCCACGGACTTGAGTATCTTCTTCTGCCTCTCGGGCGTAGCAACGCCTGATAATATGGCCCATGACTGGGCGTTTATATATATCCTGCCTTCTTTGTTCTTCGATGAGCCATACACGGTCCCATCGTCAGTAAAGCCTCTCACGTACCAGCTGCCGTCCCAGCAGAGCTTGTTTATCCTCTGCTCCATGGTCCGGGCCTTGACCAAAAGATCCTTCGACTGCTCCTCTTTGCCTATCAAGAGCGCCAGCTCCGAGAGGGTCTTGAGAGATCTTACCAGCGCCATCGCAAGCCAGGCGCTCTCACCCCTCTCTTTTATCCCGGCAGCGTCTATAGCGTCGTTCCAATCCGCGTGGCCTATTAGAGGGAGGCCCTTCGACCCCACGTCGTTGAAGCAGAAGTTGAGGTTCTTCTCTAAATGCTCAAATAGTGATCCTTCACCGTCTGCCCGGGCGCCGCCTTTAAACGCAGGGTCTATCTCCCAGCCCCTTACCCACTTATCCTTGAGATACGGTATGTAATCGTTTAGGATCCCGGAGTCGCCTGTCTCTTTAATATAGGCGGCAACGGTCGTAGTGAGCCATATCTGATGGTCTTTGTTCGGCGTGTGGCTGGCCGGCCCGGTAGTATCTGACCACCCCGGAGCGGATGTGCCATCCCGCCTTATGAGGGAGGCGATCTTGTGTATCTTATCTTTCGCGTGATCGGGGTTTATAGACATTATCCCCTCCGCGTCCTGGCAGGAGTCCCTGTACCCACGCCCACCGGCCCCTTCATGATAGTAACTTGGCGAACGCGACCAGAGATTGCATACATAGAGCTGGTACTTGACCCATATGTTCATGATGAGGTCGAAGTCTTTATCCGGCGTCTCTATCCATATATTATGGATTATCCTATGCCTCCAGAGCGCCTTCGTCTCTTCCAGCTCCTTCTTTGCCTCTTTTGCTTTGCGATATTTAGAGAGCATAGCGCCCAGATCATGCGCGCTCGGCGCCTGGCCCATTACTATCGTAAAGACCTTCTTGCCTTTCGGCGGCAGGGTCAGCTCATGCTTTAAGGCCGCTACCCCGTCCTCGCCCGAGCAGAACGGCGAGTTCCTGAATTCTCCGCTCGTAACAGCCTCGGGGTTGGTCTCATTATTATACCTGCCTACAAAATCGCTTTTGCGCGTTATATAGCCCTTCACCGGCAGGCTCGATCCAAAGAATAGCGTCGAGTAGAACGGCTTTATATTAAAACTGCCCCACGCCGCGGTCTTCTTGGCGAATATCGCCTTGTGCGGCTTGTCAAACCATACCCTGTTATACAGGTTCATTATATTCCTATAACGCAGCTCCTGGTGGTAGTCGCCCATGAGCCACTCAGTATACGGAAAGAGCTCTATCTCTCTCGTTTTGGTAGTTTTGTTCTCAACCTCGACTATGCAGACTTCGCAGGGCTCATTGCGAGGGACAAAGTATGTCATCTTGGCCTTTATTCCGAAGTATTCCGTCTCGACTGTTGTATAACCCAGTCCATGCCTCGCCTCGAAGGACTTGTATTTCTTTCTCATGGGCTGATAAGAGGCCGACCACGACTTCCCTGTCTTCTTGTCTCTCATATAGACATACCTACCCGGCCGGTCGAAGCGCCAATTCTCCGGATTCCACCTCGTCATCCTGTCCGTCCTGCAGTCTTTATAGAAACTATACCCGCCGGACTGGTGAGAGATTATGGCGCAATAAGAGTCGTTCGTGAGGTAGTTTATCCATGGCCTTGGCGTATTCGGGTCCTTGATCACAAATTCTAAACCGTCTTTTGAAAAATTTCCGTATTTCATTGTCGCAGCCTCCCCATTTTGCGGTTCGCGGTTTTCGGTTAGCGGTATGCGCATTGCGCGCAAACCGCAGACCGCTAACCGCCCACCGTATATATTTGCTTATTACCCTCTACTGTTCACTCGCGAGTCTCAATGGGTTATAACCTTTGATAGCGAATATGCCGTAAGCGGTCGAGCTCACAGAGCCTGTATTCGCGCCTTTAGGGGTGCGCCATCCGTGGCCCGTGTCCGCGTTATCCTGCGTAGCGTACGGCAGGCACCCCGCGCCTTGACCAATCTTTGACGGGCTCGATATGATCATCTTCTCCAACTGGCTCAGATAGAAATTGTACTTACTGCGGTACGCGTAAGCCGTCTTTAGCTGGACTACCTTTTCGTTAAAATCCCTCATTATCCTGAAAGAGACTATCATCTGGGCGGTCCATTCGGCGGAGACTACTCCGCCTCTCGCTACGTTCTTGCTCTTGGCAAAATCAAAACCGGTCACTTCAACGACCTCTCCGTCAGGACGCCTGAAATCGACGGTCACCTTGCAGTGCTCCTCTGCGAACATCAATATAGCGTCAGGGTCCATGCCCAATCCTATAAGTGTCTCGGGCCCGAGGGCCGCTATTGCCCAGGAGAATGTATCGGTCGCTATTGTAGCGTCTCCTTTGCCCCTCTTTATCCTGCCGGTCCCGGTGAAGGCGTTGGTCTTTAACCACGCCAATACCTTATCGGCCGCCGCCTTATACTTATCATCGCCGGTCTTTTTGTGCAGCATAGTGAAGAACGCGTATGCGTCGAGATTGTGCTCGGTGGAGAACCACGTCTCTTTGGGGCCGCCGCGCAGACCGCCATCCCGGTCCTCATCCTGGAGCTTGATGGCCCAATCCCCTATATCCTTGGCCAGCGCCAGATAGTCCTTCAAGCCCGTCATATCCGTATACTGTAGAGCGGTTATGCCTATCCACATGTTGGGCCCGACATGTACGCTGTGCTCGGCTATCGAACCGGTGTTGACGTCGTAGGCGTTTGTAAAGGCCCCCTCTGTCTTCTGCGCCTTATATTTAAAGAAGCCTAAAATATCCTCCGCGCTATCCGAGTCTTTGTAAAGCAGAAAGGCCTGAGCCGCGAGCGCCTCGTCATAGATAAAGGCTACGCCCTTGAGAAAATCGTCGCCTTCATAACTCGATATAAGATTGGTCTTGTTGTTTTTGTGGAGCACGATCCAATCGTACATCTTGTCGACCGTCTTCTTCTCGAGATTTTCACGCACCCTATCTATCTTCTTCAGCTCTTTAAGACGCATATCCGTGCGCGCATTCACTACATCTAGCTCCTTTTGGAGCATCTCATTATCCTCGGTGAGGGCCCTGAGCCTCTCATCCAGTTCAAGGCCCTGCTCCGCATCATCGAGCATTCTCTGCTCAGACTCGATCTGTTCTATCTTGCCGCGTTGCTCTTCTATCTGGGCCACAAGCGCCGCCTTCTCCCGGTCCGCCTCTTTTAGAGTATTGACTACCTCTGTCCTCGCCTCCAATACATCGGAGAGCCTCTCAACCAGCATTGTATTCTCTCTGGTAAGGTTTATCTCTGTTACCCTCTCCATGCCCAGGGCGGCTACCAAAAGGGCCAGAACGATCATAGTCAGCCTAGGCCCCCAGCATATGCTCGCCGTGTACCTGATAAACCTTCTCCTGGCCCTGTCGCCTATCTTATCGAACGAGAGGCCTATAAGGCTGCACTCCCTTCCCCGTATTGTCGATGTGTCAAACCACATCACAGAGGCGATCGCCCTTATGGGCTTATATCCGAAATGTATGTTTATATTGGTAAGAAGCCTGACCTCCTTCTTCTTCAGCGCTTTGACATAATCGGGCCTGAGGTGGTTGACGCGTAAAAGAATGCCGCCTTTTGAGACATCCGCCGTAAACCCCTGGATAAAATCTGAGGCGAGCTCGCCGGTCTCTGCGTCAAGGAGCCTGAACTCGACCGGAAATATCCACCGGAGCCTTATAAACCTTCTGCGGTCTGCCTGGGGCGCTTTATTCATGTGGTTCTTTCCGTACAATGTCATTCCGGTTTTTGCTATTGTGTGCTTCCGGCAAAATACCGGAATCTGGAACTCTTAGATTCCGGTATGCTCGCCAGTGGCAAACAAAGGCTCGCAACCGGAATGACAACAGGCGATACTATCGATAGATCTTTTTCAAGGCGTTCCTAAGCCTCTTGTCCTTCTTCGCCAGCGCCAGCGGTATTGACCAGATCACCATACTCCTCATATAATAGTCACCGAAGAGCCCTTTGCCGCTTCTGCGGTCCAGCATATCCGGCTGGTTCCACGGTGTCTTCAGATTGTAGGCGGCGTTATCCCAGACGCTCTTTGCGATCTCCAGCCCTTCTTTCACGTATCCCTCGTAAATGCATAGGCTCGCGAAGGCGTAGCTCATCCCGGGAAAGACATTCTCGGAATGCATGGAATCCTTGTTTATCCTGCCGTCTGAGAAGACGGAGTTTACAAGGCCATAACTTGCCTTTCCCTTGTGGAGTGTCAATATAGACCTTACCGCCTTTCGCACTTTAGCCTTGTCGACTATGTAGCCCAATCCGAGCATGTGGGCATACCACTGGCCGTTAAGCTGGGCGATGCTGGAACTCGGATCGCTCCCTCTTCCTTCGCAGACCCAATTTACAAAATACCGCGAATTCCAGAGCTTCCCCTCAAAACTCTCGCGCCCCTTCTTAAACCAGTCCCTGTATATCTCGACAGACCGCGCATCGCTGAAAATCCGCGCTATCCTGATCGAGGCCAGCAGGGCGGCCAGGAATATACCCGCGGTGTAAGAATTTGTCCCGTAGAAATTCCACATATCGAATGTATGATCCTGCCCCTCATTATCCGGTAGAAAGTCCTTATTCCTATCCTGGGAGATCTGCCACTCCATCGCTTTCTTTATCTTGGGGTAGACCCTCTTTAAAAACTTCTTATCCTTGGTGCGCATGTAATCCTTATAACATAGCAGGACAAATTTCGAGCAGAGGTCCTTCCATTTATAATAGGTCGTCCCGTCACTGGGCAGGTCTATCCTGTTGCGGCCGAGGTCGTGCGGTATATAGCCGTCAGGCCGTTGCGCGCCGGCAAACTGCATCATAGCGCTTATCTCAAGGTCCGGAAATAAGATGCCTGTGGGTAGAGAACCGTAAAACCTCACATCAAGCGTCCCCATCAAGGGACAGACTATAGGGGCCTCATAAGTCGAAAACCTGCCGTCTCTCGCCAGCCATGTACTGGAGAAGAGAGGGTAGAGATTGTTGATCAAAGCGTCGCTCAGCCATCCCGGGAGGCTGCTTTCCATCAAGGCGTTCTGCCAGGCCTCCGTCTTCTTTAAGAGGCGGCCTCCCTGCCTGAACATATATCTCGATACATCTACAGAACCCCTAAACCACTTCTCGTAAATATGCCCCACTGTGTGGACCGGGAAGAACCAGGAGTATATGAACGTGACCTCCTTCTCTTCGCCCGGGCCCAGCTCAAAATGGACCGCAAGAGCCCCGCCCAGCTCTACACTCTCGCCTTCGACCGCCTTCTTTGTGTTGCTGTTAGGGAGCCTCCCCGTCTTGCTGAATGAATCCCATGCATCGAGCTTAAGGCGCGTCTCGCGCATCTTGAAGCACTCCCCTTGCATGTTCCACTCTCCCATGTATGTCACTTCTCCAGCGGCGCGCGATACACTGATGGTCATATCCCCCAAGGAGAAGTCGTTCGGGATGGTATCTTTCCTGTTGTTGCCGAAAGTGAGGCAGACCTGGTCTCTATCTATCGCGACCGCGTTAAACCTGCCTATGCCCCAATTGCCTATGATGTTCCTGCCTATTGATAAGAGCGAGGCCTCTACGCGCCTTTTCGATGGGTTCTTGACTTTGAATTTAAAGAAGGCGCCGGGAAGACTGGAATCTTTGGTATTTCCCGGCACTAACGAGGAGAAGCAGGTAAGTTCCACTTTTAAGGGCAGGTCTTTATCCGAATATTTGAGGCGGCTTATGGGAAACCTGCCTTCATAATCTATCTTGGCTGTATGGGGAAATGCGTTTACCCTGGCGGTCTGGAGAAGCTTGGATCTTTTCCTGCCTTCGCATTTGGTGAAGATACCGAAGTGAAAACCGAGAACACCGGCGCCTGATGCGCCTCTTATAGGCGCAGACCAGTTGTTCTGGATGGTGATAAAATCTATCGCGCCGGTGGGCATCATCTCTATCTTGCCGGCGCCGATACCGCCCAATGGCACGCCAGACCTTACTTTGTCGCGTGAGGTGTACTTCGGCATATCCCCTAAAAATCCCCCGTTTAGGGTATAGCGTATAGCGCATAGCGGATAGTTTCATGAAAAACGACTTCTTTTTTTCTTTTACTATACGCTAAACGCTATACGCTATCCGCTGATAATTCTGCCTGTTCTACTTCCAGAGTCTCTTCAATATGTAATACGCCTTCTTCGGGACCCGCTTCTCGATATCGCCCGCTCCTTCGGTCGTCACCCCTACAATGCCCCACCACTCCTCATTCATATTATTCTCTGCTTCCGCGTCGAAATAATAGGAGCCGTTCGACCAGCTCCCTTCGGTGTTCTGCTCGGCCCAGCCTCCGGGGTACTGCTCGTTATACTTCCACCACTCGTCCGTCCATTCAAATACGAAGCCGCCGAGTGAGTTTCCCTGGCCTGATCCGTTCGCCGCGTTCTTCTCTATCTCTTCCCAGAGCGTCTTTACAAAAAGGGCCTGATAGTCTTCGGTCTCTTCGGACTTGCTCGCGTCATACCTGTCGCAGCCAAACTCTATCATAATGGCAGGCTTGTCGAAGTTTCTCTTAAGGCGCTTCCAAAAACTCCCAAATGTTCGCCCGGTATAGACGATCCCTCCCAGGATATCCACATCCGTGCAGAGCTCTCTTGCCATCTCTATCGAGGCAAGTTCGCCGTTACCCATAGCGACCGGGCGGCTGGGATCTATCCTTTTGACCTCTTTCGCCAATTCGTTGACAAACTTATAGTATATCCTTGCTTTGGCATTCCTCTTCTCTGCCGTGTCCTGTATCTTCTCTATCTCCTCTGTAGTCCATGGGTTTACATTCCTGTCAAAGCTGTAGTTGTTCTCGTTGCCAAGTACCCATAAGAGTATGCCGGGCGAGTCCTTATAGTTTTTCACCATCTGGATGACATCCTGCATTATCCTCGCCCTCACTTCGGGCAGGCCGTAATTGGGCGGGGGGTACTCCCAGAAATTGAGGTAATGGCCTAGCACGCTCCTTATGCCGAATTGCTCATACAGGTCGTTTATGACCTCTCTGCCCTTTTCGGCATCTTTGGAATGGAAATAGAAACGGACCGTGTTGGCACCCATCTCTTTCATGAGCCTCCCATCCTCGAGCCACGGTTTATTGTCGTCGCTCCAGAGATCGTAATCATACCCCTTTCCTATAGGCGTCGGTATATAGCAGATGCCCTTGATAAAATAGGGCCTGTTGTTCACCATCAGTTTGTAGTCACCGCTGCCGAGCCTTTTTACCGACACCTCGCCCGCATTTTGCTGCGGCTTCAACATAAAGAACGAGGCTGCCACAGCCGCTGATATCAATACAAGCGCAGCCGCCATGCCTCCGATCATAAAGATCTTCTTATGCCTGCTGTTGTCTCCTTGAGGCTTCTTATCATGTTTCTTCGAGATCGGATTTTTTGAAATTACAAAATGTTTAGCCATTATAATCCTATCAAATGTTGCGGTTTGCGGTTTGCGATTTGCGGTTTGCGCACTATGCGCTAACCGCTAACCAAACACCGCTAACCTCTGTTTTTTACTACTCGTACGTGATCTCATCCAGGTAAAATGTTATCCCCTCGGGGTTATCCATTGAACTGGCAACCCAACAGAACCCGCCTATTATATAGGATAGGTCCATGCCATCGAGGTCTATAGTGTACTGCTTCCATTCAGG
>JBDRDE010000152.1:0-2841 GCA_043821065.1 Candidatus Omnitrophota bacterium | reverse complement strand
CTTCTCTTCGCGCTCTAAAAAATTCCTGAGTATCGCTCTTGAAGTGGTTAACTGCTCAGCCACATTATAAAGATCTACATTTATCTTCTTCACGCTCATATCAAGGTACGCATCTACGCGGTTGTGGCTTATAAAATGGGAACCTATCCCTACAACATCTCCCTCATTATATAGGGACAATACTTTATCAGTAATTGAGATGAGCCCATTATCTTCATTGAGCGCCGGGAGCGCGAATGCGAACATGAAGATCAGCACGAACATTGATGACGCGATAAACGCCTGGGCGGCCCTGAATCTGCCCCCTCTAAGTACAACAAACGCAGAGGCGATCGGGGCCAGGACCAGTAAATGGCACCAGAATGGAGGCTTTATGTCCAGAAGATACTTCATTATATACAGAGATCCGGCAAAGCCCACACAGTAGAATATTATTACCGCCGCAACAGGCAGATAAAATAATAGCGCATGGCCCTTATTCTCGGTAAAAGCGGAAAGATACTCCCCCAAGAGCAAAGCGACAGCTGGCGCCATAGCTAAGAGGTAGTGGGTCTTCCCTGCCCCTATTAATGCGTAGAATACGATAACCGCGGTTATCCAGGCAATGATCAGAAGCCGCCCCTTTTGCCATCCCCTCATATTTGATCGGCCGGCGGCCGCTCCTGGTATGAGTATTGATGCGGGAAAAAATATAATAAATGTCAAACATATATAACGCAATATGCCGCGGATGGCCCCGATAGCGGCACTTCCGCCCCCTGTGAAAATATTGCGCGCCCGATTGACGGTCTCCACCTTCCATATATGGTCAATATATGCGCTGCCATGGGTTTTATACATAACAAAGAACCAGGGCAAGGCTATCAGCAAAGTCAGTACTATGCCGAGTGGGATATTTACCTTATTAGGCAGTTCTTCCCTCCTATGCGCAATAATAAATATTCCTATTACGATCACAGGTATCAAGAGCCCCGCCAACCCCTTGGTTAGCGCGGCAAGCCCCAGCGCGGCGAAAAATGAGTACTCAACGAATTTCGAGGTCTTCACGGCACGTATCTTTAAAAACAGATACATCGAGAGCGTTATAAAGAATAATGTGGCCATGTCCGGCGTGGAGAGCCTGGAGTATAGAAAGAAGACCCAGGAGATCGGAAGGAGTGCCGCAGAAAAAAGGCCCGCGCGCTTATTAAAAAGGGAGGCGCCCAAAAGGAAGGTTAAGAGAACACTCCCTGCGCCGAAGATGACCGATGGTATTCTCGCTGCCAGCCATGTCTTGCCGAATAACGACACGGATGACGCCGAGAGCCAATAGAATAAGATAGGCTTCTGAAACCTGGGGCGGTTGTGGTAACGGGGGGTTATCCAGTCTCCGCTCTCTGCCATCTCATATGCGCTCTGTATATAACGCTTCTCATCCGGACTGGAGTAACTCCTGGAGCCGAGACCGGCGCCAAGGGCCATGCCTGCCAATATAAATATCGCTAGTGCTACAACGAGACGGCCTTTTGTTCCAGTTAGCATAAAAGCATTATATTGGCTGTTTGGCATCTTTGCAAGAAAAATTGCTCACTTGGCGCAGTCGCGCATCTCTATCCCGTCGGCCAGACAAGATTAGCTTGCTTTTATTTACTTTTAGTATAAAATATTAACGTGACGTTATGAGACAAATCAACCCAATAATAGTTTTATGCTTATCTATCAGCCTCGTCATGGCCCGCCCTGTCTCTTATGCGCAGGAAAACGAGACGCCCATTATAATACTGTGCGGTGGCGCGGAACTGTCTGTCGAGATAGCGGCCGACCCCAAGTCAAGAGACTACGGCCTCATGAATAGAGAATCCCTGCCCAAAGGCAGCGGCATGCTCTTTGTGTATCCTTCTATGAGGGCCTGCAGGCTTTGGATGAAGAACACATATATACCGCTCTCTGCGGCTTTTATCGATATTGATGGCAGGATCCTTGAGATAATCGACATGGAGAAGATCAATTCAGCGAAGATATATAGATCAAATGCTAAAGCCAAGTATGCCCTTGAAGTCCCACTGGGGTGGTTCGCGGAGAATGGCGTAAATCCCGGGGATTACTGCGACATCCCCGATATCAAGTCCAGATAGCTCACCGTTAATCCATAAGCAATATATGCAGAAGGTTGTTCTTAAATGTGGTGTCTTTGTGTATATTCTCATGTCTCTGTGTGACAAAGAGTGAAAATGATATAAGCATGGGAGAGATCCCCCATGACGTGGACGTGACTCCGGCCAATGGCACTCCGAGCAAGCTCTCTCTCGTAATCATTCCGTCTCCAGGCGATAATATCTTATCTTTAAAACGCGGGTCCCAGAAAGAAGTCTTCCATCTATCCCTCGGTGCGTCAAATTTTAAAATGGCTTTGTTTATCGTCCATTCCATATCGCCGCCAAAAAGGATTATATTGCAAGGCGGCTTTCTCTTGGGCCTGAAGTTCAAAGATCTATAGAATCGGTCCGCTCTCACCAAAGACGCCGCCACGAAAACATCTCTATTGGCCTTGAAATCTGCGAACCTCTCTTCCCAATCGTCTTTGTTCTTAAGCTTAAAGCGCGCCTTTACAAGTGATGTCATCTCAGTCGAGTATATGGACCAGCCGTATTTCTTCCAATTGTCCACCTCAAACAGGTCTATCTTCATGTCATTGCCGTTTTCATCCAGGAATACGCTCTGTTCTCTCGAAGGCAAGAGCTGATAAATGCTGGGAAAGGTAAACAATACATAAGGCGGATATTGGACTATCAAGAGGTCCAGTCCCTGGTGCATAAATTTAAAGACCGGCAATGAACCGAGATTCGGTATGCCTATCAGTAT